>DKLU01000109.1 GCA_002455915.1 Chryseobacterium sp. UBA6632 | reverse complement strand
AGGAAAAATTCTGGGATAATAATTTTGTGATGCTGAAGGAAGATGATAAATTGTTCAGTCCGCTTTCGGTAATTAATTTCAGCAGATATTCTTCTTTGGATGAAGTGAAAAACTTTCTTGCCGAAAATGAAGAAAATATTCAATGTGTCGTGGCTAAAAATGAATTAGGATTAGAGTCTATTGAATTGGGTGAAGCACAAAATCCGGGATTGGACACTTACGCTGATAATGTTGACACCATGAAATTTTTAGAAATAATTTAATTCTTTGTATCTTCAACAAAATATTTCACCAAATCACCAAAATCATATGAAAAAATTATTTCTAATTTTAAGCGTTTTCATTGTGGAATTGGCTTTCTCGCAAACCGTGAAAAGCATTAAAATTGAAAGCGGAGAAGCCAAAGAAATGAAATTTGATGCATTAAGCAAAGAGAAAATTGCTTCTTTTGATGCTAATTTTTCAAAATTTATTACTGCTTTGAAAGCTTCCGACCGAAAAACTTCCGATGCTTTATTGTCGGAAAAAGCAAGACTGGTTGTAACGGATAATGTGTACAAAAAACTTTCGGCAGATATTAAATTTAATAAAAAGCTGGAAATTTATAAGTCAGGCTATAAGATTTTAAAAGACGGAAGCAGTTATCCGATGATTCAGTATAAATATGCTGATGATAAAGCGGAAACGCCGAGTGAAATTGTTACCGCAGTTTTTGAAGAAGACGGAAAAATATTAGGAATAAAACCTGCAAAAACGAATAAAGTAAAATAATTAAAAACAATAAAACTATGATGACAAATGTTTTGGTCGCGCACGCCAAAGATATAGAAAAGGCAGATTTTTACAAGAAAACCTATTTGCATGTTGCTTTGGCAATTCTTGCATTTATTGCTGTGGAAACCGTTTTGATAAACATCGTACCACCAGAAATTATCGGATTGATGTTTGCTCAGAAATACACGTGGTTACTAATCATTGGTGCTTTTTGGCTGGCGTCTATTCTGGCAAATAAATGGTCTTTATCACAAAGCAGATCGACTCAGTATTTAGGATTAGGAGCTTATGTTTTCATTGAAGCTATTATTTTCCTTCCACTAATTTACATCGCTGTTTTTCAGGCTGGTGGAGTAGTGATTTACCAGGCTGCGATGCTTACGATTGCTATGTTTGCAGGGATTTCTGTAGTTGCTTTTACTTCTAAAAGAGATTTTTCTTTCCTCAGAAACATTATTGTAATTGGAGGATTTATTGCTCTGGGATTAATTGTAGGAGGAATGATTTTCGGATTCAACCTTGGACTTTGGTTCTCTGTAGGAATGGTAATTTTAGCCTCTGCAACCATTTTATATCAAACAAGTAAACTAAAAGATGCTTACACAACAGATCAATATGTTGGTGCTTCTTTACAGCTTTTTGCTTCTATTATGTTGCTTTTCTGGTATATTTTAAGAATTTTGATGAGCAGAAGAAGCTAATTTTGTTAATGAAGAATTTTATCATTCATTTTTATAAACCCAAAAAATCCTGGTGAAAAGACATCAGGATTTTATTTTGGTAGTTTAGTACTAATTCAATTATTAATGACAGCAGTTTAATAAACTAAACTTTCCCGTTTTCTATATTTAAAAATCTTCAGGAAAAATGCCTGAAGCATATTGCCAAACTTCAAGAATTTCTTCCAATGGAATATCATAAGGATCATAAAATGAATTATCTGCAGCTACTGTAATAGCATGAATTTTTCTTGTTTTAAACCTTTTATAAGTAATTCCATCGTTAGAAGTTACAAAAACATAGGTTTTATTTTCCTTCAGTTCATTTAGACTTTCAACATATTTTCCAACGATAAAAGATCCGTCTTTAAAAGGCGGCATAGAATCTCCATTGGCAGGAAAAGCTCTAAACTTACCATTTTTAAGAAAAGGTAGAGAAATTCTCTGCAGACTTTCGATATATTCAGGATCGCTGTAACCGGTTAAATATCCCATAGAGGCTTTCTGCGGAACAATTTCAATCGTTTCATTTCCTTCATGATCTACTACCACAGGCAATACAATCCGGTTGTCTGGCAGCTTCAACATATCTTCCAAAGGATGTTTTGTAAGGTCTACAGACAATAAAAGGTCGATACTTACATGAAAATGCTTAGACATTCTGATCATCACATCCACAGGAGGTTTGGATCTGGCATTTTCGTAGGAAATATATCGTGAACGGGAAATTTCTAAATGATCGGCTGTTTCGCGTTGAGTTTTCCCATGTTTAGCTCTCAACAACCTTATATTATCTGAAAAAATTGACATTCGTAAAAATTAGAACAACAAAAATACGATTGTTTAAAAACATCAGCAATTTTATAGCACATTAAGTTTGCCTAAAACCGATTAAAACTGCATAATTGTGTCTAATCCTCTTTTCAAACCTTTAAAAGTTTCTATATTTTGAATCGCTAAAAGTACGCCTTTCACATAAGGCTCGGCACTTTCGGTGGAATCATGGCGAAGGATAAGCTTTTCACCTTTTAATCCGAAAATAGTTTCAACGCTTATAATATGACCCGGCAATCTTACAGAATGTACCTGAATACCATTAATAGTTGCTCCGCGTGTCGCTTTATTACCAATAGTTTCTTCAATCGGAACCGCAATATTAGGCTGCTGAACTTTTGAAAGTCGAAATGCTAATTCTGCCACAGTGCCGCTCGGCGCATCAATTTTTTGTTCATCGGCATAATCTATAATTTCATAATTGGGAATATATTGAGCTGCCATTTCTGCAAATTTTTGCAATAAAACCATGGTAATGGCGAAATTTCCTGCGGCAAGAACCGATGTATTGTTTTCCAAAGCTATCTTTTCGATTTCTTCATAATCTTCATCTGAAAGACCTGAAGTTCCCACGATCACTTTTTTACCTTTCTTTAATGCAGATATAATATTATGTTTTGCAATCTGGGGCTTGGTAAATTCAACAAGAATATCAAAATCAACATGTTCCATAGCATTTTCAATCGTGTCGAATAGCGGAACAGTCTGATTATTTTTTAACGATAAAACTTCCTTAAGATTTTTACCATTGTGAGCTCGTGAAAGTCCTCCTGTAAGCGTCATTTCACTATTTTCCAGAATAGCTTTGCTAATTTCAGAGCCAGCCCATCCGGTGGCTCCAGCTACAAATACTTTTTTCATATTATTTTTATTTTTAAGATTATTCTACTTCAAAAATCGCCTGAATTTCCACGGGAGAATTTCCGGGCACAGAATAGGCTCCTAGAGTTGCTCTCGCATGTTTTCCTTTTTCACCGAATATCTCTCCGGCAAGATCTGATGCAGCATTCATTAATTCTGCATGCTTGCTGTAATTTTCGGTAGTATTAAAAATTCCGGTTAACTGCACGCATTGTTTTACGCGGTTTAAGTCTCCGTCAACGGTCTGATTCAACACAGATAAAACATTCAGCATAGTAACTTTTGTTGCTTCTTTTACCTGATCTTCGGTAACACCTTTACCAACTTTTCCAGGATTTAAAATTTTTCCGTCTTTTAAAGCATATTGATTAATAAAAATCAAATTTCCGGAACGTACAAAAGGCTGATAATTTCCTGCCGGTTTCGGAACTTTGGGCAAAACAATATTTTTTTCTTTTAAAATGAGATTTACATCACGCTTATTTTGGTGGATTGAAGTCGATGCCATTTTATTTTTTGGAAAAGTTCCTTTTAAAGCCAATGTTACTTTTGCAAAATTTTTTCCTTGTAATTCAGCAAGATAACGTTCACTTTGGGTAGGTCTTTCAACGTTTTTTAAAGATGCTAAACTTGTCGTTCCCAATACACTGTTTCCCTGAGGTATATTTTTATCTATATTTTCATTACCTCTTATTCCATTGGGCACCATTATCATTCCGTGAACAGCCAAGCTATTCCAAAAAGATTGTAATGCAAGATCCCGACCTGCGCCGCTTCCCGCAGACATAAATACCGTTGTGGGCATTCCTTCCAAGGCATGTTGAGTCCATAAATTGGTAGTTTTAGACAAAAACTCACTCATTGCCGTACTGATATTTCCAAAATAAATAGGCGAGCCAAAAGCAATTCCGTCATAAGAATTAAGCTCATCCACCGAAGCTACCGGAAGATTTTTCAGCGTTGAATTAGACGATTCTTTAACCTGTTTTATCACAGCTTTTACATTTTTTTCACTTTCAATGCCCTTGGCGACTTCTTTTGCCAGTTCATACGTTCCGCCGTTATCTGAATGAATTAATACCAAAACGTTTGCCGAGCACTCCTGAGCTGTAAAAAAACTGATCGAAAAGAGTAAAACTCCTGAAAAAAAAGTGGTTAAGTTTTTCATATCATTAAAAATTTATTCATTTACAAAATTAAAACATACGTTTTTATTAAATTTGCCAAAATTATTATACAAAACGCCATTTTATGAAGTGCGGATTAATCGAGAGAAGGAGAGGAGTCTTTGATGATGAAAGTAAAATTGATGCTTTTATATGGTATGAAAAGAACTGGATACATGATGATTACGACCATATTCATCAACGATATCAGCTTACGTATGTGGAAGAAGGCTATCAATATCTGCATATTGAAAATAAAATTTATCTGGTTCCTCAGAATCATCTGATCTGGATTCCTTCTGGTGTAAAACATCGTACAGAAACTGAAGCAAAAACCGTAAATCTTATGGTGGTTTTATTCAAAACTGTGTTTGATAACGATTTTTATAAAAATATTCACGTATTTTCTGCGCCGCCGGTTTTAAAAGAAATGCTGCAATATGCTGCGAAATGGAATCAGCAGATGGAAGAAAATGAAGAGCAAAGTTATTTCCTGAAAGCTTTGCTGAACAGCTTGCCCCATTTTTGTAAGGAAAAAGAATGTCTTCATATCCCGATTCCGAATGATCAACGGTTGCTGCAGGTTTGCAATTATATCAATACAAATTATGCTGAAAATTTTAGCATAGAAAGTCTTGCAGATCTTTCAACGATGTCTGTACGCAGCCTGCAACGTATTTTCAAACAGGAAACAGGAATAACGCTTCAAAAGTATGCACAGCTCATCAGAATTCTGAAAAGTATTGAACTGATTAATACAAAGCAATATACATTAAGCCAAATCGCTTATAAAGTAGGCTACAAAAGCTTGGCAGCCTTTACAAATTCTTATTTTTCTGTGATGAAAGAAAAAGTGAATATAAAATAGATGGAGATGGAAATTTGAGCTTTACAGAAAGGTTTTAAATAGTATTAATTAATATTTTTGTTCCATATAATATGTAAAACATTTTATGATGGAGCCAACAGAAGCCTTAAAAACCATAAGCTATTCCGGGATTTTTCTTTCCTGTTTTTCTGAAGAAAGCACGAAATGCATTCATTCTACGCCGGAGCATGTTTTGGTGTATCTATATTCCGGAGAAAAAATTATTGAAGACCGTAACAAAACCATCGTTTTAAAAGCAGGAGAGTGCGCGCTTGTTCGCAGAGATCATCGGCTTAAAATGTATAAAAACGGAACCGGTGACGATCTTTACAAAGGAATTTCACTTACATTTAAACGAAGTATTTTACGCGAATTTTACAGCAATTTAAACAAAGCAGACATTCCAGCGAAAGTAGAAATTTCGGATCAGAATGTTTTTAAAATTGAGCCCGATGCTGCTATTACAAGTCTTTTTCAGTCATTAACACCTTATTTTGACGGAAATGTGAAGCCAACGGAAAGCATTACACATCTTAAATTATTGGAAGGAATTTATGCTTTGCTGAATAATAATGAAGCATTTTATCCTGTTCTTTTCGATTTTGCTGAGCCTTGGAAAGTAGACATTCTGGAATTCCTTAATGATAATTATATGGATGATCTTTCGATGGATCAAATAGCCTCTTTTACAGGCAGAAGTCTGGCTACTTTTAAAAGAGATTTTAAAAAGGTAAGTAATCTGACTCCACAAAAATGGCTTTACAAAAAACGTCTCGAAATGGCTTATATTAAGCTGAAAGAAGAAAATAAAAAAGTGCACGATGTCTATATGGAAGTAGGATTTAAAAATCCCTCACATTTTTCAACAGCTTTTAAAAAGCAATACGGAATTTCTCCCACAGAAATTTAACGGTTATTTAAGAAAATGAGCTTTACAGAAAACTAATTTGAGCCTCGCAGAAAGATCACTGCGGGGCTTTCGTTTTAATTTTGTATTAAGATTTTAAAAGATATGAATTCTACACTATTAAATACCAATGACATTTTTAAAAGATTGTTAAACGGCGAAACTATTTTACCGAATGATCCTGAAATGGAAGTATTGTTAAAAGAATCTTATGAAACGAAGAAATTATTAATTGAGATCAATAATGCTGCTGATCCGAAATACATTCTTGAGAAATTGAGCCAGATTTTAGATAAAAAACTGAAAAATGTAGCTGTTTTTACTCCAATTTACATCAATTATGGAAAAAATATCAATATCGGAGAAAACGTGTTTATTAATTTCGATTGTACATTTTTAGCACTTGGCGGAATTACAATTGAGGATGATGTTTTGATTGGTCCAAAAGTAAGTTTAATTACAGAAAACCATCCTTTAGATCCGAAACTGAGAAAAGGATTAACAGCCAAACCCATTCACATTAAGAAAAATGCATGGATCGGAGCAAATGCCACCATTTTACCGGGTGTCACCATTGGAGAAAATGCTGTGGTTGCAGCAGGTGCGTTAGTTTATAAAGATATACCGGATCATGTAGTTGTAGGAGGAGTTCCTGCAAAAATTATCAAAAAAATTTAGATATTAATTTAAAATGATTATACAAAGTTTAACTCGTGTTGCATCTATTAGTGTTTTATTTTTTTCGCTGATAAGTTGCAACTCATTAAAAAGTCAAAATAAAATGAATACAGAAGTTCCTAAAATAAGCGATTTTCCTACAGGAAAAGAAAATACGACGTATGCACAATATTTCACAGGAAAATCATGGCTGGCGCCTTTAACGGAAAATAAAGAGCTTAACGTTCCTTTGTCTAACGTTACCTTCGAGCCGGGAAGCCGAAACAACTGGCATAGTCATACTGGCGGTCAGTTGTTAATTGTTGTTGGTGGCGAAGGGCTTTATCAGGAAAGAGGAAAGCCTGCAAGATATCTGAAATCAGGTGATATTGTAGAAATAGCACCGAATGTAGAGCATTGGCATGGCGCAACGGCTACCAGTTGGTTTTCGCATCTGGCAACAACCGGAAATCCTCAAACCAATGAAAATAAATGGCTTGAACCCGTGACCGACGAAATTTATAATGAAGCTAATCTTCAGATTAAAAAATAATGAATACAAATTTTAAGATCTTTTAACAAAAACTCCACAAACTAAACCTGCAAAAGGGTTTGGTG
>DKLU01000334.1:11370-12058 GCA_002455915.1 Chryseobacterium sp. UBA6632 | reverse complement strand
ACTCTTAATCCCATAGATCTTGCAGTACCTGCTACCATAGAAACAGCAGAATCTAATGTAAAGCAGTTAAGGTCAGTCATCTTGTCTTCAGCGATCTTTTGAACCTGAGCCCAAGATACAGCACCTACTTTGTTTCTATTAGGTTCTCCAGAACCACCCTTGATCTTAGCCGCATCCATCAACTGGATTGCTGCAGGAGGAGTTTTAATAACGAATTCAAAAGATTTGTCTTCGTATACTGTAATTACTACAGGTAAAACTTGTCCTGGCTTATCTTGAGTTCTTCCGTTAAATTGCTTACAAAACTCCATGATGTTCACACCCGCAGAACCCAATGCTGGACCTACTGGTGGAGAAGGGTTAGCTGCGCCACCTTTCACCTGAAGCTTTACCATTTTAAAGACTTTTTTAGCCATTGTTTGTTTTTTAAATTTGAATAATTAATGAGTTTGGAAGCATTTATTATTCAGTAGGTTATGCACTCACATAACAATAAACCTACTTTTTGGTTTGCAAAAGTATGAAATATTTTTCAAATACCAAACGGAAATAATTGATTTTTAGAAAGATTATAAAAAAACTTCCTTATATCCGAAGATATAAGGAAGCCACAATTTCACACCTTTGAAAAAAAATTATAATATCTTATTGATAATTAAGTGAGAGTAGTCTTTACTAATCTGAAGAT
>DKLU01000334.1:10035-11188 GCA_002455915.1 Chryseobacterium sp. UBA6632 | reverse complement strand
CTTTACTAATCTGAAGATCACTTAAATTACCTACCATATTAGAAGTACCATACGTCATAAATTGAAGCGTCACCTTCTGCCCTGCCTTCAACCAGATCGTAGCATTACTTACTAAGAAGAAAAGATTTGCTCTTGTAGGATCTGAACTAGGATTTTTTGCTCCTCTGTAAATAACGTTATGATTGGTTGCAACTCGGGCACCATCTACAAACAAAGCTGTAAATGCAGTTCCCGAAGTTCCGTCAAATACACCCGACCCGTCTTTTGGTGTATTAAAACCTGTTACTCCGTACATTGTGTAAAGACCGTCTGTTTGTACTGTAAAAACTCCGGTTGAAGGATTGTAAGCGTTTGTAGGATCATATGCTTCATTTAATGTTAATGTAGTAAAATCATTATCGCTCCAATCTGAAGATGCATTAATTGATGCACCACCTTGAGCATCTAATACTCTGTTACCAGAATTTTCTACAGAATACGCATCACCTCCCGCTACTTTTATTACCCCATTTGAATCTGCTACCAACAATCTATCGCTAGAATTACCAACACTACTTGCTACTGTTCTTAATCTGATAGTTCCATTTACCACATCAATTCTCTGTGTAGGAGCTGTGGTTCCTAATCCCATACTAATTGTACCTGTACCTATCCCTTTCTGTGCGGTTAAAATAAAATCGTTTGCTTGTTGACTTGCCGAAGGAGCATCCTTTGTTGGATTATCCTTTCCACCATCAATGTGAAATACTCCCTGTGGGCTTGGTGTGAAAATCCCAACTTGTGCGCAAAATAAACTTGAAAAAGCCATTGAAACGGCTACCAATAATTTTTTTTCCATATTCCATGTATTTTTTACAAATTTACAGAGAATGGTAAATAATATTCAAATATTTATTTCACAATTTGTTGATAGCAATCTAAGCCGCTGCAGTATTACGATGTAAAATAATAACTTAAATCTCTTTTAAGAGATATTATGATCGTGTTAATTATCACAAATAATTGATATATTAAAATATTACTTAGAAAAAAGAAAAAATTATTTAATAGTAAATTAACTAAAGATAAATTTTCATTAACATAAATAATTATACTGAAAATAAATTTTAACTAAAAAAATACTACAATTAAAGATCATTAAGCGCATTCGAAG
>DKLU01000334.1:0-9944 GCA_002455915.1 Chryseobacterium sp. UBA6632 | reverse complement strand
CATTCGAAGCAAAAAAATTTGATACAATTATATGCTTTTGCATGAAAGTATAAAGTTCTAGCTTATAGAAATAAAAAAAGACCGCTTAAAAAGCGATCTTTAATATATTTAAGTTTTAAACTTATTAAACTTTTTCAACCTGCATATAGCTAAGTTCCATAGGAGTTTTTCTACCGAAGATAAGAACTGATACTTCAATTTTCTTTTTATCTTCAAGAATTTTCTCGACAGTTCCGTTGAACCCGTTGAATGGTCCGTCAATTACTTTAACGTTTTCACCAACTACGTAAGGGATTTCAACATCACTAGCAAATTCTGATAACTCATCCATTCTTCCAAGCATTCTGTTTACTTCAGACTTTCTCATTGGAACAGGATCACCTCCTTTTGTTAAACTTAAGAAAGATATAACTCCGGGAATGTTCTTAACAACGTGTGGAATCTCACCCATCAGATCAGCTTCAATCATTAAGTATCCAGGATAGTAAGGTCTTTCTTTAGGAACTTTTTTTCCGTTTCTAATTTGAATAACCTTTTCCATAGGAATAACCACCTGAGTAACGTACTGCTCAAACCCTAAACGTTTGATTTCTGTCTCAATATAGTTTTTCACTTTATTTTCCTGTCCGCTGATTGCTTTCAGCACATACCATTTCAATTCGCTCATTATGGGAAAATACTTTTATTATTAATTGAACAAGTTGATTAGTATTCCTATTATGTTGCTAATTGCTTTTGAAAACAATTCGTCAACTCCAAAGGTAAATAGTGCCAAAATAACTGTTGCAACTGTTACTACGATTGTAGAAGATTGCAGATCAGCCCACTTCGGCCATTCAACTTTATGTCTGAATTCGTTATAAGAACCTTTTAAAAAATCGATAAATGAACTCATAATTGTTATTTGCACGGGCACAAGGATTCGAACCCTGATCAACGGTTTTGGAGACCGGTATCCTACCATTGGACGATGCCCGTAGTTAAAAGCTTCCGAGAGTTTCCTTTCGGAAGCTTATTTATTTTAAGATGATTAGTCTAAGATTTCAGTTACCTGACCTGAACCAACTGTTCTACCTCCTTCTCTGATCGCGAATCTAAGACCCTCGTTAAGAGCGATTGGTTGTAACAATTCTACAGTGATCTCTAAGTTATCACCAGGCATTACCATTTCTACACCTTCTGGTAAGAAGATCTCACCTGTAACGTCAGTAGTTCTTACGTAGAACTGAGGACGGTATTTGTTGTGGAATGGAGTGTGACGTCCACCTTCTTCTTTAGAAAGGATATAAACAGATGCTTTGAATTTTTTGTGTGGCTTCACAGAATCTTTCTTAGCGATTACCATACCTCTCTTGATGTCAGTTTTTTCAATACCTCTCAACAATAGACCTACGTTATCACCAGCTTCACCTCTGTCTAGGATTTTTCTGAACATTTCAACCCCTGTAATAGTAGAAGTTAATTTTTCTTCACCCATACCAACGATATCTACTGGATCTCCAGTGTTGATAACACCAGCTTCGATTCTACCAGTTGCTACAGTACCTCTACCTGTAATAGAGAATACGTCTTCGATTGGCATCAAGAATGGCTTATCTGTATCTCTTACTGGCTCTTCGATCCAAGTATCAACAGCATCCATCAATTCTTCAACAGTTTTGAACCACTTGTCATCAGAATTACCTTCTGTAGCAGCAGTAAGTGCACCAAGAGCTGAACCTTGGATTACTGGAGAGTTATCTCCGTCAAATTCGTAAGTAGATAATAAGTCTCTAAGCTCCATTTCAACAAGCTCTAATAACTCAGCATCATCTACCATGTCAACTTTATTCATGAAAACAACGATTCTAGGTACGTTTACCTGACGGCAAAGTAGAATGTGTTCTCTTGTTTGAGGCATTGGTCCATCAGTTGCAGCACATACTACGATAGCTCCATCCATCTGAGCAGCACCAGTTACCATGTTCTTAACATAGTCGGCGTGACCTGGACAGTCAACGTGAGCATAGTGTCTCTTTTCAGTTTCGTATTCGATGTGAGCAGTATTGATAGTGATACCTCTTTCTTTTTCTTCTGGAGCAGAGTCAATTGCAGAGAAGTCTTTTTTCTCAGCAAGACCTTTGCTAGCTAATACAGCAGAAATAGCAGCTGTAAGAGTAGTTTTACCATGGTCAACGTGACCAATAGTACCAATGTTCAAGTGTGGTTTGTTACGATTAAACGTTTCCTTTGCCATGATTTATAAATTATTTATTTATTGTTTTTCAAATTTTCGGTGTGCAAATATAATGAATTTTTACATACCAAAACCTTTTTATTAAAAAAAAGTTTCAATATTTATATTCCATGAAGTACAAACCGCATATTTCAAGTATTGAGACTGCAAATTTACACAAATTTCTTGATTAAGAAAATCTTTGTAAAACCTTTTATGAAAAATACAAACTATGTCATTAGCTGTTAATACAATAGCCAGTTAAAAGATTTCTGAATAATTATTAACTGTTAGAAATCCAAAACAATTCTGATCTCGTACATATATGAACAACCAATAAAATAAATATTATGAGAAAACTATTACACATCTGTATGGGATTATTTGTCTTTACCGCATTTCTTTCGTGCAATGATTCTGATGATTATAATATGCCAGATAATATGATTCAGGGACCAGATCTCATGGTTTACGGACTAACTTCAATGAATGAGCTGGTGTATTTCAACTCGAACAATCCAAAAATGTTTGCTACTAAAACAGCAGTTACGGGAGTCTCTTCTGGAGAAAAATTATTAAGTATTGATTTCAGGCCTGCTACCGGAGAGCTATATGCACTATCAAATGCGAGTAAGCTTTATATAATTAATACCTCTAATGCTTCGGCAAGAGCAGTAAGTTCCACAGCATTTTCACCTTCGATTTCGGGAACGATAGCATCTATCGACTTCAACCCTACGGTTGATAGAATACGTATGGTAAGCAATACCGGGCAAAATCTTCGTTTGCACCCCGAAACAGGAGCAATTGCAGGAACTGATACCAATATAAACGGAACAGGAAGTCCATCCATTACCGGAGTTGCTTATACCAATAGCAAAGCAGGGGCTTCCACAACAATATTGTATGATATAGATCCTGCATTAGGAAAATTATTTAAACAAGATCCTCCAAACAACGGAATTTTGGTAGAAGTGGGAAACCTTGGAGCTAATTTTAGCGGGCAAGCTGCTTTTGATATTAAACACGACAACAGTGTAGCTTTATTAGCATTAAGTGATAAACTGCATTTATTAGATTTAAATAATGGAAAAACAACCCACATCGGATCTCTTCAACAAGCAATTATCGATCTGGCGATTCCTACAGAACCTGTGGCATACGCTATTGATAATTCTAATAATCTTCAAATATTTAATCCAAATAATCCAATGCCCATTTCTAAAACAGTAGCAGGATTACAGAGCGGTGAGAATATATTAGGAATAGATTTCCGTCCTGTGAACGGACAGTTATATGCTTTGGGAAGTTCCAGCAGACTATACACCATCAATTTAGGAACGGGAGTCGCGACTGCCGTGGGATCCTCTCCTTTCTCGACATTGCTTTCCGGAACAGATTTTGGGTTTGATTTTAATCCCTCGGTTGATAAGATACGCATTGTAAGCAATAGCGGACAAAATCTTCGTTTAGATCCTATTACAGGAGGAATTACAGCAGTAGACTCAGCAATAAATCCAGTGGGAGCTATGCTAAGTGCAGCAGCTTACACCAATAATTTTGCAGGAACAACAAGCACAACATTATTTGTGATTGATCATAATTCCGATAAATTGTATCAACAAAACCCTCCTAACAATGGAACTTTGGTAGAGACAGGCTCTTTAGGTATCAATATTACTTCTGCGAATGGTTTTGATATCGGAAGTATGAGCCAGAAAGCCTATTTGATGGCTTCGGTGGGCTCATCAACCAGACTTTATACTATTAATACAACAACAGGAACTGCAACTTCGGTTTCTGACTACCCCAATACTGTAAAAGCTTTTGCTGTGGGATTAGGATTTTAAACTCATAGTATTTTATTCAATAATGAAGAATCGAGGAAAACTCTGTTTTCCTCGATTCTTTAATATATAAAATGAAAGAATAATTAAATTTGCTGCGATTTCTTGGTTCTATTGAAGATCCAGAAGATAATCGGGAAAATTAATAAAGTAAGAACCGTTGCCGTAATTAATCCTCCGATAATCACAATGGCCAATGGTTTTTGAGATTCTGAACCGATACCTGTTGATAGCGCCGCCGGCATCAAACCAATGGAAGCCATTAAGGCAGTCATAATAACAGGTCGCGTTCTTGATTTCACTCCATGCAATATCGCTTCATCTAAACTTTGGCCGTTCTTGACGTTTTGGTGAAACTCCGTAATAAGAATTACCCCATTTTGAATACAAATCCCGAGAAGGGCGATCATTCCCACTCCGGCAGAAATTCCGAAGTTAATGCCTGTAACATGTAACGCGATAATTCCTCCTATTAAAGCAAACGGTACATTTGCCAATACCAAAAGAGAGTCTTTCATGTTTCCGAAAAGGATAAATAAAAGGAAGAAAATTCCTAAAATACTGATGGGAACAACTTGTGCCAAACGTTTTGAAGCTCTCTGCTGATTTTCAAACTGACCCGTCCATCCGATAGAGTACCCATCCGGAAGATCTAATTTTGAAACTGCTTTTTGAGCATCCGCAATCGTACTTCCCAAATCTCGGTCACGAATTGAGAATTTAATTCCGATATACCTTTTAATATCATCACGATAAATAAACGCCGCTCCGTTATCTTTTACAATGCTTCCGATCTCTCTCAAAGGAATTTGCGTGCCGTCCTGTGTTGGAACCATCAATGAAGCAATATCGTTTTCATCTTTTCTATATTCCTGAGAATAACGAAGTCTAATCGGGAATTTCCTTTCTCCATCATACATTTCAGAAGCAGTTTTTCCTCCGAAAGCCATTTCAAGAACCGTTTGTGCATCTTCTGGCATCACCCCATAAGCCGCCATTTTATCTCTGTCCCAAACTACATTTACCTCCGGCTGACCGATATTTTTAATGATTCCGGCATCTTTTACACCTTTAACATCTTTTACTTCTTTCAAAACTTTTTCAGCAAGAATATCTAAAGTCTGGAGATTATCTCCATAAATTTTAATTCCGTTTTCTGCCTTGAAACCTGCTACTGCTTCCGCTACGTTATCGGAAATCGGCTGAGAATAATTGAATGTGATTCCCTGATAGGTTCTCAGTTTTTTATCAATTTCTTCAATCAATTCTTCATACGTGATCTTTCGTTTCCATTGATCTTTAGGCTGAAGATTCACCGCAAACTGAACAAATCCAAATCCGTTTGGGTCGGTTCCGTCATTACTTCGACCGGTTTGAGCCAGCACATCGGTAACTTCTGAAAAGCTCATAATATCTTTTTTAAGAAGATTTGCCGTTTTCAAAGATTCTTTTAATGAAGAACTCATCGGCATTTCTGCGGTAATCCAAAGTGAACCTTCATTTAATTGTGGTAAAAATTCCGTTCCTAAGAATTTTCCTGAAAATAAAGTCACTCCAAGGAAAGCCAGCGAAACTATTAAGCTTAATTTTTTATGTTTGAATGTAAAATTGAAACCTTTCAACACAATTCTGTCCCAGAAATTAACGAAAGGATTATTTTTTTCTTTAACATTCTTATTTAATAGGATGTGCGAAAGCACCGGAACCAAAGTTAAAGTAAAGATCAACGCGCCCATTAATGCAAATCCTAACGTGAATGCTAATGGTGAAAACATTTTTCCTTCTACTTTTTGGAACGAGAAAATCGGAATTAACGAAGTAATGATAATTAATTTTGAAAAGAAAATCGCTTTACCAAGACCGGTTCCCGTTTGCTTGATCCAGCCACCTTTCGCCATTTTATTGAACTTTTCCTGTCCGTACTTAATCGCTTTGTGGTCGAGCATTACGAAGAGTCCTTCCACCATTACGACGGCTCCATCGATGATGATACCAAAGTCAACTGCTCCCAGAGACAATAAGTTGGCACTCATCCCTGCCATTTTCAAACATAAAAATGCAAATAATAAGGATAGCGGAATGATGATGGAAACAATCAGCGTTGTTCGCCAGTCTGCCATGAAGATCAAAACGATTACCGTAACTAAGATAATTCCTTCTAATAAATTGTGCATTACCGTCTCCGTCGTGAAATCCATTAAATTATCACGATCATAGAAAGTAACCATTTTCACATCTTTCGGAAGAATCTTTTCGTTAAGCTCTTTAATTTTAGCCTTAACATTTACCAAAACTTCACGAGGGTTTTCGCCTTTTCTCATCACGACAATACCTTCAACGGTATCATCCTGATTGTTTAATCCCGCCTGCCCTACTCTTGGTCTTTCGCCTTCGTGTACCTGAGCCACATTTTTTACTAAGATTGGGTTTCCGTTATCGTTATGAATCGTAATATTTTCAATATCGCTGATGGATTTTACCAAACCAATTCCACGAACCACGTACGCCTGTCCGTTTTTCTCGATAACATCCCCACCAACATTTAAGTTACTTTTTCCGACTGCATCGTATACCTGAAGCGGCGTTAAATTGTATTTATCCAACGCTCTCGGATCAATACTTAATTCAAAAACTTTATCCTGACCTCCGAAAACGTTGATATCGGCAACCCCAGGAACGCCTCTCAACGCACGATCGACCACCCAGTTTTGTAAGGTTAATAATTCTCTGGAATCTTTTGTTTTACTCTGCAAAGTATATCGGAAGATCTCTCCGGTGGGTCCGTAGGGTGGCTGCACTTCAGGGTCTACTTCATCAGGAAGGCTGACAGTTCGTAATTGGTTATTGACCTGATTTCTGGCAAAAGTGTCGTCCACCCCATCATCAAAAAGAATTTTAACAATGGAAAGCCCAAACATCGTGGTACTTCGCACACTGGTTTTCTTTTGAACCGGACTCATAGCTAACTCAATGGGCGTGGTCACGAAACGCTCTACTTCTTCAGCGCTTCGCCCGTTCCATTGGGTAATGATTACAATCTGGGTATTGGTAACATCGGGAAAAGCTTCAATAGGCATATTTTTGAAGCTAATACATCCTGCAACCGCCAAAATCGCTACCCAAATAAAGGTAAATGCTTTGTTTTTTAACGAGAAAGCAATTATATTTTTAATGAATTTATTCATGATAGATTTTTTGATGACCTAAAAAAGCCGTTGAATTTGTTTTTTCTATTGTTTTTTAACGCAAAGGGCACAAAGATTTTTTTAACAAACTTTATGCTTTTAAGTTCACAAAGGCGTTTCACTTAACAAAGAATTCTCATTTTTGAACCATTAAGGATATTTAAAGAGTTAAGAATTAAAGGAATTCGTAAACGAATGTTGTAAGATGAATATTTAACTTCTTAATCAAAATCTTTATGGTTTAAATAAAATTTTAACTATTCAAAGAACGATAGATCAATAATTGGTTATTGGTAATCACTTGCTCGCCTTCAGACAAACCATCTTCAATGTAGGTGGTATCTCCCACTTGCTTTAAGACCTTTATTTCTCTCACCTTTACATCTGCCGGGGAGTTGTAGATCACCACAAAAGTTTTATTGTCATCAAAAATCACTGCTTTAGAAGGAACCGTAAGTGCCTTCACATTTTCAGAATTGGTTACTTTTATGGTAGCTTTACTTTCAGGAATCAACAATCCGTTTTGATTATCCAACACCACTCTCGCCTGCATCGCATTGGTTTCCGGATCGATAATTTTAAATATTTTATCAATTTTACCATCAAAAACTTTATCCGGATAAGATAAGGTGGAAACCTGAGCTTTCATTCCAAGACTGATTTTATCAATATCAGATTCATTCACATTCATGATTGCCCAAACGTTGGTTGTATTGGCAACATCGAAGATATTTTCGCTTCTGTCACTTCTCAGCTGCATATCTTTATTGATGTTTTTCTGAACGATATATCCACTAATGGGCGCTACCACACTGTAAATATTTCCTTTTTTAACATTATAAACCGTACTCACCGCGCTAGCTCTCTGCATTTGATCCTGAGCCTTCTGCAATTGGCTTTTGGCTTCCAGCACATCTCTTTCGGTATTTAATTTCCCTTCATATAATTCTTTGGCAACACGAAGATTATTTTGCGCAACAACCAAATCTGTTCTTGCATCGCTCACATCTTTTTGCACTTCTGCCAATTCCGTACTTCTGATAGTTGCTAATACCTGACCTTTCTTCACATAATCTCCCAATTCAGCATTTACGCTTAAAACATTTCCTCCTACCAACGGATACACATCGATATAACTATTTTTATCGGCAGAAATTTTTCCGTAAAAATTGTAATCATCTTCTATATATTTTTTTTCAACTTTTGCTAAATCTATTGATTTCAGCATGGTACTGCTTAATTCAAAACCTTTTTTGGCCTGTGGTTTTGCATCTTCTTCTTTCTTTGAGCAAGATAAGACAGACAGAGCCACCATTATTGGTATTATATAATTTTTCATGTTTAATAGAAGATTTTCGTTTGTACTAGTTGATTTAATTGTTCTGCAGATTGCATAATTTCGTTTTTCATGTCGTATATCTGAAGCGCAGCTTCTCGGTAGCTATCCATGAAATCGGCAAATTCAATAAGGCTCACATTTCCTTTTCGGAAGTTTGTAAGCATTCCGTTATAGACCAGTTCCATATTATTCAGATCGTTAGATTTTATTTGGGTAAGCTGATCGTATTGAGATTTCCAGGTTTTATAAGCCGCCTGAACTTTCGTTTCAAGATTAAGCCTTTGAAAATCTGCATTTTTTTGATTCTGCTGAATGGCGAAATTGGCCTTTTCCACATTTCCCTTATTTGATTTCCATAAAGGCAACGGAATCCCAACCATTAAATTTACCTCGTTCTTAAACGTTCCTCCGTTTTGATCCCATCCGGCTCCTACATTCAAATCCGGAACATTAAGAGATTTTTGCCACTGAGCGTACAATTTGCTGTTATCAATCAATTTTAAATTATATTGATAATCTGCATTGTTTTCTATTGCTTTCTTTTTTAGTTCAGCATCATCACCAAAAGGTTGTAATGCTAAAGTTTCCTTTGCTTCAGCTTCCGAAAGTTGTGGCTCAATATCATCGGTGACTCCTGTTAGTACCTGAAGGCTTTGTTGAAGTTCTAAAATATCTTTGTTAATTCCTATTTTATCATTATTCAACTGAATAACAATGGTTTGCAATCTAACTTCATCTTTCAGAGAAACATTTCCTTTGGCAGACTGTACCTTATATGCTGCCAAAAGATCATTCATATACCCAAGTTGCCTGTCGGTATTTTCAAGTTTTAATTTTTCGTAGTAAAGGTTAAAATATGTGGAACGAAGCTCAGATCGCAGATCCACAAGAAGTTGAGAAAACTGAAGCTGGGCAAGCTCCTTGTTAGATTTGGCAAAAGCAATTTCATTTTTCTTTTTGCCGCCCATGTAAATCAGTTGTGTTATTTGTGCGCCTTTTGCGTGGCCTACATCAAAAACTTTTTTGTCTTCCGGATTATAAGCGTTGATTTGGCCGCTCAGTTGCGGAAGTTCCCAAATCTTGGCCTGCAAAACATCTGCATCGGCCATATTAATGTTGTACTGTTCGGCAAGCAGTTGTAAATTATTCTTCTGAAAGGCTTCTTCACAATCCAAAAGAGACATTTGCTGTTGGGCCGTCACGAATGAGTAAATGACGATGAATACCCCTGCAATTTTGTTCATTTTTTTCTTTTTAATTTACAAAAATGCTTTTATGCTATTAAAATGCTCTTAAAGAATGCTTAAAAAAAAATTAAATTTCCTTATAAATATTGATCTTTTGAATATTATTTTTTT
>DKLU01000336.1:14837-16588 GCA_002455915.1 Chryseobacterium sp. UBA6632 | reverse complement strand
AATCAACTTTTTATTAGGGTATTTCTCAATTGTTGAATGAAGGAGATCAAGTTCTCGTTGGAATTCAGATGCTCTGGTTTCTAAAGAATTAGAAACTCCCGAAGCGAAAAATATTATATTCTCATCATCAAAAGACCTGAATGCATTTGCTAAAATTCCGTTACCAATAATCATACGTTGATCGTTTTTTCAATAATAGTGTAAGGCCTGTTTCTTACTTCGTTATAAATTCTGTAAATATATTCGCCAATTAATCCTAAGCTAATTAGCAATATAGAATTAAAAAATGCCATTATTATGATTATAGTTGTATAACCGGGCACCTCAATTTCATTTTTTCAATACCTTACAAGAGTAAATATTGTAAAGAGAATAGAAATTAAAAGCCCAAGATTTCCTAAAATACTGATAATTTGTAAAGGTAAAGATGAAAAAGAAAAAATACCGTCTTTTGCTATTTTTATAAGTTTTTTTAGTGAATATCCAGATTCGCCCTCCACTCTTCCGCTTCTTTCGTAACGTAGCCCAAGTTGCTTAAACCCTACCCAAGCTCTGATTCCTCTCAAATAAGGATTTTGCTCATTTAAAGTAAGCATTTTATCTTTTACATTTTTTGTCATCACACAAAAGTCTCCAGAATCTAAAGGGATTTTGGTATCGCTTATTGAATTTAAAAATCTGTAAAAGCTGCCATAAGCCAGTTTTTTTAACTTGTTTTCTTTTCTTTTTTCCCGGATGCCATATACTACTTCGTATCCTTTATCTAGTTCATCAAAAAAACGTGGAAGAAGTGATGGGGGATCCTGAAGATCATCATCTATAATGGCTATATAATCACCAGTTGCATAGCTAAGACCTGTTTTTACAGCAATTTGATGTCCGAAATTTCTCGAAAGTTTAATTGCTTTTATATAGGGATATTTATCAGATAAAGCCTCTATTACTTCGAAACTTCCGTCTGGGCTTCCGTCTTCCACCAAAACAAGTTCCATATCCCAATTTGATATCTTTCTCTGGTCATCCACTGCCTCCAAAGTTTTATACAAAAATTTAGAAGAATTGTAGACAGGAATAATGAGGGAAATTTTTTGATGCATAGTGTTTTTTATCTTAGTGTTTATAATTTTCAAAAATATAAAAAAAATATTTGAATAATTAAATGATCTTGTAGTATATAACCATTTTAAAGTCTGTTTTTTAAAGCAAAATATTGATACCTTGTTTTCAATAATTTGGGGTTTGCTAATGCTTTAAATGCATAATTTATATACTTTGCTACACCTTGTTTTTGAGAAATGTAAGCGCAAATTCCTTTTAACTTAAACATTTCTGTAATATCTTCAGGTAATTTTTCCTCTTTTGCCCAAGAATATAGCGAGTTATAGAGCTTTTCCTGATTGATGTAATATTGCTTTGATCTATTCTGAACCGATGAAAAAGTATTATTCTCATGTCCTGTTCTTATAGCAACCGCTTTATCTATAAAACCTGATTTTAAATTACAGTGATAAGACAATTTCACAATGAAATCCTTGTCTTCATGCATTCTTAAGCTTTCGTTGAGCCTTAATTTGGGATTTTCAATCGCTGACTTTCTGAGGGTTGTAGCAATAAGTGAAAAAAAAGTTCCGAATGTAGGATCAATCTGAATAAGACCATTAAAAACCTCTTTACCTTCTGCCGGATGATGAACGGTAGTTAAACCAGTATCATTGATCACGGAAAGGTATTTCTGTTTTCCGGCTTCTGTT
>DKLU01000336.1:12352-14775 GCA_002455915.1 Chryseobacterium sp. UBA6632 | reverse complement strand
TGTTTTCCGGCTTCTGTTACGAATTCTACACCAATAGCTCCGAAAACTCCGTCAATATCTGGGTTTTTAAGATACTCTCTTTCTGCATCAAACCTATTGGGAAGATAATAATCGTCGGCATCCAAAAATGCTAAAAATTCCTGTGAAGCGAGATCCATACCCAAATTTCGTGTAGCTGAAACACCATGATTTTTTTTGTCTTCATGCTGAATCGTCTTTACTAGAGGGTGCTTTTCTGCCATTTGCTGACAGATTTGTAATGAGTGATCTTTCGAGCCATCATCTATCAATAAAACCTCTTTCACTTCAGGAAACTGAATCACAGATTCTACCGCTTTCTCGATAAATTCTTCGGCGTTGTAAACAGGTATGATAACGGTTATCGTCATATTTTACAGAATTTCGTCTTTCAGTGCTTCTAAATATTTTCTTCCATATCTGCGATCGGGCTCAAGATAATTACCTTCTGCCCATTCGTTCCATGATTTAATGAAAATAATTCTCTCTTCTTCAGGTTTATCTTTAACTAAATCTAGCGCATCTTTTACATGTTGTCTAAACAATTCCGGAGTAGAATCATGAAGAACCAATGTTTTTCCTTTACTTCTCGGCGAATGATCCCAGTTTGGAAACAGTGTAGGGATTACATTTTTATGTTTAGACTCTTCTCCCAGCAAAACTTTTATAGCATCACTATATTCGTATTTCGGAATATTAGTAGCATAATTTTTAAGCTTGTATTCCAGTTTTTCCTTTAATGTTAATTTTGGCTTTGGAAGTAAACGCTGAACCTCATTCATACGAACTACATTTACAGCATCTAAACCTAAATCTAGAATTTCCTGATATTTTCTGAAATCAAAAAGATGACCTACGAAATAGATACCATCTAATCCGTTTTCCTTGGCCAGTTTATTCCATAGATCTAAAAATACTTTTACGTCTGGAATATCAAAAGCTTTATAAATAACAAATAGAGGCTTGTTGTTTACTCTGATGTATCTGCTGTCTTTGAAGGCAGGTAACAATTCATAAAAATGAGCAGTATAATCTTCAATTCCGGGATAAGTCTGCTCAGCCAAGATTTGATTATCCAAACCATGCCAAATACCTTTCCATGTCTCGTTTGCCCAAGCTATACAAAACGGAAAATCTGGTTTGCCGCTTTCTAAAACTTCTTTAAAGATTTTATCTAAAATACGTTTGCCATTGCCAAACCAATAATGCCAATAACAAAAACCTTCGATACCATGCTCTCTTGCCAATTCTGCCTGCTGTTCTCTTGTTTCAGGAACTCTTAGATCATAAAATCCAAGTTCGGAAGGTAAGTTGGGTTGATGATGTCCCGGAAACAACGGTTTTGCTTTGGTCACATTCGTCCATTCGGTAAAACCTTTTTCCCACCATTCATCATTTTCAGGAATGGGGTAGTATTGAGGGAGGTAATATGTTATTGCTCTGGCTTTCATTATAAATTATTTTTCGAGTGTTTTAATATTTTAGTAAATTTTAAATAATCCAAATACTAGCTAATATTAAGTAAGTATTTTATTGTTTGCTTTTTAGAGAGTGTTTTTACCCAAATAGGATTATTGATGGATAATATGATAACCCATAATCTTGAAATAAATCCTAATTGAAAAGTATATTTATAGTGTTCAATTTTTTTAGTTTCAATCACTGAAACTAGTTGCTCGTCTCGATTATTATAACACTTCTCATAGTTTTTTATTGAACGAATTTTATGTTTTTTATGTTTAGTAATTTCTTTAATTTCTTTTAACTTTTTTCGCCAAGCATCTGATGAATAGTTTTCTTTAAGATAATTAAATTGTAATGTGTTGGTATGTTCTCTATAACGTTCATCTTCTATCATTTTTTCTACTTCTTGATACCATTTCTCAAAATTCTCAGGATAAAAAATACCATTTTTAATGTTGTTCTCAAAAATTTTATAAATTGATGCCGGATTATAGTGTAATACAAAAGGTATTCCTGCTATTGCAGGTTCTAGAAGTGACATAAAGGAAGGGATTGGAAAACCTTCTAAATATAAATCAGTTTTTTCAATATAATCTTTCAATTCTCTGGTAGGATGAACAAAAATTAAACGTTCATGTTTATAAATATTTCTTATAGGACTATTGGTAGCAATACCAATTATGGTAAAAACAACATGCTCGAATTTCTCTAAAATTTTTATTGCAGAACTAAAAAAGTTATATTCTTTATTGGGTTCATATTTTACTTCTCTTCCAATCGATAAGATATTAAATATATTTGTTTTTTTTCTTTTTCGAGTATATATTTCGTCAACACATATAGGTAAAAAGAATTGTTGTTCTTTGGGGATACCTCTATTTTGAAAATCTTTTTGTATGTTGGATTCTCTAATCTGTAATAGAAAATCAATTATAGGAGCT
>DKLU01000336.1:9491-12134 GCA_002455915.1 Chryseobacterium sp. UBA6632 | reverse complement strand
GTAATTTTTTCAGACGAAAATACCATAGAAGGAATTACATCATTTGGGTGTATATGTAAAATGACTCTATTAAACACATTAGTTTGTAAGAGATTGATAATGCTTTGAGCTTTATCAATTATACCTTCTTTATCTTCAAATGTGAATAGATTATTTGCAATACTATAATTATAAGATTTTGCAATTCTTATAATTTCATCCTGTCTTTGTCTTGTACTTAGTAAAAAGTGTTTACTTTCTACATCGTTCTCAATCCATGTGAAAATAAGTTTAGAATGTCCGCCTATTTCACTTATTTCAGAGAAAATATGTAAAGTAGAATCTTTTTCATTTTTAATTGATACATTCTCCAGAAATTTTAGAGATTGTAAGGAAATTTTTCGAATAAAATATTCCAGAAGATTTGAAGTATAATAACCTGTGAAGTTATGCCAAGCTGAATAAGACATTTTTTCTATATATTGTAAACAAATGTTTGGACTACTTTTTTTATAAAGTAGTTTTGAAATTGTTAACATTTTTAGAAAATATTTTTTATTGTCTTCTAGCCTTGACATAAATTAGAATTTGTTAATGACTTCAATGATTTTTATAACTTCCTCTTCGTTAAGAACGGATGAAATTGGTAAGCTTAAAACTTCGTTATGAATTTTTTCACTAATTGGATAAGATAAATCGTTTAACTCTTTATAAGCTTTCTGCTGATGAGGAGGAATAGGATAGTGTATCAATGTTTGAATTCCATTTTCTGTAAGGTAGACCTGTAGTTCATCTCTCTTTTCTGAACGAATAACGAAAACATGCCATACATGTTCGTTCTCATCTTCGGGGTTTTCAGGAAGAATAATTGCAGGATTTTTAATTTCGTTAATGAAACGTTTTGCAATTGTTCTTCTGATATTATTTTCGTTGTCTATATATTTCAGCTTAACATCCAACACGGCTGCCTGAATTTCATCAAGTCTGGAATTAAGACCTTTATAAATATTTACATATTTTTGATTAGAACCATAATTAGCTAAAGCTCTAATTATATTCGCTAATTTATCATCATTGGTTGTTACTGCTCCACCATCTCCTAAGGCTCCAAGATTTTTTCCTGGATAAAAACTAAATCCCGCAGCATCACCAAGATTTCCTGATTTTATACCATTCCATCCTGCTCCGATTGCTTGTGCATTATCCTCAATGATTTTTAGATTGTGTTTATTAGCAATTTCTTTAAGTTGATTTGAAAAAACAATTCTTCCTTGCAGGTGTACAATGAGAATTGCTTTTGTTTTTGAGGTGATTTTTTCTTCAATTTTAGAAATATCAATATTATATGTTACAATTTCTGGTTCTACTAAAACAGGAATTAAACCATTATCGGAAATTGCCAAAATAGATGCTATATATGTATTGGAAGGTACAATAATTTCGTCCCCAATATTCATTACTCCTATCTCGATATAAGCTCGAAGAATAAGTCGAAGAGCATCTAATCCATTAGCAACTCCAATAGTATGTTTTGCTCCAATATAATTTGAGAGATTGCTTTCAAAATTTTTCACCTTCTCTCCCAACAGATACCAGCCAGAACGAAACACTTCTATTAGTTTAGCTTCAATTTCTTCTTGATATTGAAGATTTATTTTTTTTAAGTTTAAAAAATTAATCATTAGGTTTTTTAATTTAAATCGATTTCGTAAAAATCATTACATACAGCTCTTCCTCCATACATTTCTTTTTGGTTTATAAGTCCTTCATTTAAAAACCTACCTTGGTTTTCCGTTGAAATTCCAAAACTTAAATAAGCTTTATCTTGTAGTCTGTTTTCAATTAACTCTATTATTAAAAAGTCGAGTGCTCCAATTTCCCGACCTCTTTCCGAATTGGCTAAGTATTGGGTATGAACAGTATTACCAAAATCAAAGATAACCGTTCCGCTTATTAGATTTCCATTTTCTAGTACTTCGAATAATTTAATATTATTAGGGAAACTATCTGCTAACATTTGAATTTCTTCTAAAGTATGTACTGGCATGGTCGAATGATTAACTTTAAGTACATCCGTAAGTAATTCCCAGTATTGAGAGAAATTAGAGTTCTCTCTTATGATTAAATCAAGTTTCAAACATTTTTTGTGTCTTCTACTTGGAGAATTAGCGAATGGTAATTTGTTTTGTAATGAAAATACTGATGAGATATCTCTTCTTACTAGTTTAGCATTATAAATAAATAAGACATATAAGTCTTCCTGGGAAGGCTGAGTATGAAAAATATAAGGAATAGTTTTGTAAATTATTTTATCGAATCTTTGTGATTTGTAATATTTTGTTAGAATATTAAATATTTCTAAGACCTCAATTGCCTTTATTTTTTTATTAACGATTAAAGATCCGTAAGTTAGACCTCCATGTGATACAATATTATTTTCATTTTCATTGGCAGGAAAGACAGCTAAAATTTGATCTTTTTTTTTGAAAATTACAGAATGGTCAGTAATACGATCTGAATGATAATCCATATATTCTCTTTGAAAAAAGAACAGTCCATTTTTACTTTCCATAATAAAAGCATTCCATTGAGATTTATCGTCTCTACAATATCGTATGATTTCTATATCCATTATAGTTATAAATTTAAAGACATTTTTACATT
>DKLU01000336.1:0-9420 GCA_002455915.1 Chryseobacterium sp. UBA6632 | reverse complement strand
ACATTCTCTTTTTCTATTTTGTTTATTCTAAAACCAAAGTTTTCATACGCTCTTATAGCTCTAATGTTTTCTGTGGTTACGTTTAAGTATAGAGAATTTAAATTGAATAAATCTTTTGCCTGAACTGATATTTTTGATAAAATTAATTTACTCAGGCCTTTATTCCAATATTCTTTTTCTCCAATATAACCAAAATATTCAGCGCTTCTATTTTCTAAGTCTATTTTCTTTAATCCCGCAACTCCAATTATTTTTCCATCAAACTCAACTCCTTTGATGTAGTAACTTGGGTTATCGCCAAGACTATCAAACCAATTTTTTTGATCCTTTTTTGTGAAATCAGGAGTGTATGTAAGCTTCTTTATTTCAGAATCATTAAGCCAATTCCATGATTTTTCTAATATCTCTTCTGTGTAAGAAATTAATTTTAGTTCTGAAGAATTTTGATAATTCTTAAAATCTTCATAATTTCTAAAATAATCATTTTCAGAATATAGTTCTGAAGCAAGACATAATAATACAGCATTGTGCGAAAATTTTATATCTCTCCAAACTAATTTTGGAAGGTAAATTCCTCTTGTTGGATTATCTAAAATAAATGTTTCTTTGTTTCCTTTTTTATCTTCAGTATTAAACTCTATGGTTCCTGAAACAGCAAAAATAACCTGTTCTAAATTTTTGTGTGCATGTCCTCCTCTCATAACATCTTGAGGAGTAAAGTATGTCCAGTATACCCTTTTTATTTCAAAAGGTATATTTATTAAGTTTTCTGCAACAGTAATAAAGCCTAAAGAAGAGTTACCTATTTTATCTAAATTTAAATAATGAGGTTTGCTGCTATTCATGTAAATTTATTTTATAGTCAAAAAGAGGTCTTGTTATTCCTGGATATATATGAAGTTTGCTTCCTGCCTTTACATTTTCCACCTCAAATCCTATAAAGCTATCAATACCGTATAAAAGTTCAGTTTGATCCTTACCAAAATATAGTCTGAAATAGTAATTACCAGCATTTAAAAAACCTGCAGGAATATTAAATTCCACAGTATAATCTCCTATTTTTGAATCATTTTTTTCAGCTACGAAAGTTCCTACATGGAAGATTACTAGCTCTTCATAGTTTTTTAATTCAAAAGTTGTATCTAAACTGATATTTGGACGGTAGTTTTCGAAAACCAATTTTACACGAACTCCAGAATCAATATCAATTAAACTTCCCTTGATAGGATTTACCGAAAATTCTTTTATTCTGATGTTTTCATTGCCTAACGCCTCATTTATATTTCCGTTGTAGTGATAAGAGCTTGCGGTGGCACTACTTTTTTGATATTCGATAATTGTACTTAGCATATCACCTTCATATTGAAGCGTACCTTGATTTAGAAGAATACCTTTGTTACAAAGCTCTTTTACGGCAGTCATATTATGGCTCACAAAAAGAATTGTTCTTCCTTCTCCTTTTGCCACATCGTTCATTTTACCTAGACACTTCTTCTGAAAATCTGCATCTCCCACTGCCAAAACTTCATCAACAATCAAAATTTCAGATTCTAAATGGGCTGCAACGGCAAATGCTAAACGAACATACATTCCCGAGGAATATCTTTTTACAGGAGTATCAATATATCTTTCAACACCAGAGAATGCTACAATTTCATCAAATTTTCTGGTGATTTCTTTTCGGGTCATCCCTAGGATGGCGCCGTTCAGAAAAACATTTTCACGACCTGTCATTTCGGGGTGAAATCCCGTTCCTACTTCCAGTAAAGATGCAATTCTCCCATTGGTATGAATGGTTCCAGTGGTAGGCTTCGTTACTTTGCTTAAGAGCTTTAGCAAAGTAGATTTTCCGGCACCATTTCTTCCGATAATTCCTACGGCATCTCCCTGATTAATTTCAAAATTAATATCACGAAGAGACCATACATATTCAGAATCTCCTTTGGTAGTTCTGTCGTTAGATTCTCCAATTTTTAAATAAGGATCTTCTTTTCCTCTTACTCTGTGCCAAAACCTGTTGAGGTCATGAGAAAGCGTGCCTGTTCCCACTTGCCCTAATCGGTATTGTTTTGATATGTTTTCTGCCTTTAAAGCTAGCATGTTTCTTTGTTTTAAATTTTTTTGTCAGCGTGTTTTTAATAATTTTACACGGTGTCCATAAATGTTTTTTCCACCTTGTTGAAGGTAATGATGCCAATAAATAAAAGTATAACGATAATACCAGAACTTATCAGGAGCATTATAGGAGAAAAATCTCCTACACCAAGCCATCCGTATTTAAAGCATTCAAAAATACCTGTAAGCGGATTAAACTTAGCTAGTTTTTTAAAATATCCAGGAAGCATCGATACCGGATAGATAACCGGAGTAGCATACATGTATAATGTAATACCAAATGCTAGTAGCATACTTAAATCTTTATACTTTGTGGTTAATGCTGAAAAAATCATTCCCACTCCTAGAGCAAATAATGCCATTAAAAGAAGTAAGAAAGGAGTTGCTAAAATCCAGATATTAGGAGAAATTTCGTTATTAATTAAATAATAAACCCAAACCAGCAGGAATAAAATAAACTGGACACTTAAGCGCATTAGGTTTGAAATCACAATGGAAATAGGGGTTACTAATCTTGGGAAATATACTTTGCCGAAAATGCTGGCATTTCCTGTAAATGTACCCGATGTACCGAGCAATGCCCCTGAAAAATAATTCCACAAGGTAACTCCTGCCAAATAGAAGATAAGTCCCGGAGCTCCATCTGTAGGAAGCTTAGCAAATCTACCAAAAATAATAAGGTAAGTAATTGTAGTGAAAATGGGATTGATAAAAAACCAAATAGGCCCCAATATAGTTTGTTTGAAACTGGATATAAAGTCTCTCTTCACAAACATGTAAATCAAATCTTTATACTTCCATACTTCTTTAAGTTTTACATCAAATAAAGAATGGCTGGCCTCTATCGTTTCTGTCCACTTCTGTTGTGGTTCATTCATCTGTGTGAAAATTTAGTGCAAATTTATAATAATTAATCTTTACGGTACTTTTATGTTTGTGAATTATTATTCACATAACAATTAGAAAATAACAACTAATATATTAATATTTGTTGGTATTAACAAAAACTATTAACCATAAAGGTTAATAGTTTTGAATTATTTAAAATTAAATTGTTATTTCTGTACGAGTTTCTTTAGGTATTCTCCGTAACCGCTTTTGCCGTATTTAACTGCCGTTTCGAGCAATTTTTCCTCGTCGATAAAATGGTTTCTGAAAGCAATTTCTTCAATACATCCAATTTTGAAACCTTGTCTTTTCTCAATTACGCTTACGAATTCCGAAGCATCATTTAGAGAATCGAAAGTTCCTGTATCCAGCCACGCTGTTCCTCTGTCTAAAACACCTACCTCAAGTTTACCCTTGTTTAAATATACATTATTCACATCAGTAATCTCCAGCTCTCCTCTATGAGAAGGTTTGATGTTTTTGGCAATTTCTACAACATCATTATCATAAAAATATAAGCCAGGAACTGCATAATTTGATTTTGGTTGTGTCGGCTTTTCTTCGATAGAAACCGCTTTAAAGTTATCATCAAATTCTACCACACCATATCTTTCAGGATCTGAAACGTGGTAAGCAAACACAACACCTCCCTCTGGATTGGTTTTGTTTTTCAATAAAGTTCCCATTTCGGAACCGTAGAAAATATTATCACCTAAAACCAATGCCGCAGCATCGTCTCCGATGAATTTATCTCCTAAGATAAAAGCCTGTGCCAGACCATCCGGACTTGGCTGAACAACATATTCTATATTACATCCGATTTGCGATCCGTCGCCCAGTAGCTTGATAAAACCTGCCTGATCATGTGGAGTTGTGATAATTAAAATATCTTTAATTCCAGCTAATAATAACGTGGAAAGCGGGTAATAAATCATTGGTTTGTCATAAACCGGCATTAATTGCTTACTTACAGCAATCGTAAGAGGATAAAGTCTCGTTCCTGAACCTCCTGCTAAAATGATACCTTTCATCTCTTGTGTGTTTTAGTTATACTGGTTTTCGTAGTACTTCTGATAATCTCCGCTTGTTACATTTTCAAGCCATTCTTTATTTTCAAGATACCAGTCGATTGTTTTTCCTAAACCTTCTTCAAAAGTTACTGATGGTTTCCAGCCGAGCTCAGAATTCAATTTTGTAGCATCTATCGCATAACGTTTGTCGTGTCCTGGTCTGTCTTTTACAAAAGTAATCAGTTTTTCAGAGTAACCTTCTTCTCTTCCAAGTTTAGCATCCATTTGCTTGATTAATTCTTTAACCAAATCAATATTCTGCCATTCGTTGAAACCTCCGATATTGTAAGTTTCTCCGGTTTTAGCTTCGTTAAAGATTTGATGAATTCCTTTTGCGTGATCGATTACGTATAACCAGTCTCTTGTATATTTTCCGTCACCATAAATTGGCAAAGGCCTTTCATTAATGATATTTGAAATACAAAGTGGAATCAATTTTTCAGGGAAATGATTCGGACCGTAATTGTTTGAACAGTTTGAAACAATAAAAGGCATTCCGTAAGTATTTCCGTACGCCCTCACCAAATGGTCAGAAGCAGCTTTTGAAGCTGAATATGGAGATTGAGGATCGTAAGAAGTTGTTTCTAAAAAGAATCCTGTTTCGCCTAAGCTTCCATACACTTCGTCTGTAGATACGTGATAAAAAAGGTTTGTTCTTTTCTCATCAGGGAATCTTCCGTGCGTGTGATCTGGGTTTAATGTCCAGAATTCTTTACAAAGATTCAGAAGATTCGCTGTTCCGTTGACATTAGTGTTGATGAACGCCATCGGATCTGTAATACTTCTGTCCACATGACTTTCGGCTGCTAAATGCACAACCGCATCTGGATTATATTTCTCGAAAACTTTTCTTAATTCTTCAGGTTTTGTGATGTCGGCTTTTTCGAAAACATAATTAGGTTCGTTTTCAATATCTTTTAAATTTTCAAGATTTCCGGCATAGGTAAGAGCATCAAGGTTGATGATGGTCGTGTTCGGATTGTTCTTTACAAACTCTCTTACCACGTGGGAACCAATAAATCCTGCTCCTCCTGTAATGATTATGTTCTTCATCTATTTATTTTGAGATTGTCTTTCTGCCTATACTTTTATAAAAGAAACCATTTTGCTCAGGAATTTCCAAAGGATACATGTTTCTTCCGTCAAAAATAACTTTATTTTTAAGTTTTTTAGCCATTAATTCAAAATTTGGATTCTTGAACTCCGGCCATTCTGTTGCGATGAACAAAGCGTCTGCATCTTCCAATGCATCATACATTCCTTTCGCATACTGAATTTTGTCTCCCAGTATTTTTTGCACATTACTTTCAGCAATAGCATCATATGCTACCACGTTTGCGCCTTTTTGTAAAAGAAGATCAATATTATCTAAAGAAGATGCTTCACGGATGTCATCCGTATTTGCTTTAAAAGCAAGTCCCCACATGGCAATTTTCTTTCCTTCAATATTTCCGCCGAAATATTTTTCGATTTCTGAAACAAGAATTACTTTTTGCGCTGTGTTTACATTTTCAGTGGCTTCCAAAATTTGGAAGTTGAAATCTTCCTGCTTTCCAGAATTTATCAATGCTTTTACATCTTTAGGAAAACAACTTCCTCCATATCCAATTCCCGGGAAAAGGAATCTGTGACCGATTCTGTCATCACTTCCCATTCCAAGTCTTACTTTATCAACGTCAGCACCTACTTTTTCACAATAATTAGCTATTTCATTCATAAATGTAATCTTTACAGCTAAGAATGAGTTGGCAGCATATTTTGTTAATTCAGAAGACTTTTCGTCCATGAAAATAATAGGGATTCCTGTATTGGTAAATGGCTGGTAAATTTTAGCCATAATGTCTTGTGCTTTTTGAGAGCTTGCGCCTACAACAACTCTTGACGGGTTCATGGAATCTTCCACCGCAAAACCTTCTCTAAGGAATTCCGGGTTTGAAACCACATCAAAAGGAATTTGAGTTTTAGATGAGATTACTTCTCTCACTCTGTCGGCTGTGCCTACGGGAACTGTACTTTTGTTGACGATCACTTTATATTCAGTCATCATCTCACCGATATCGTTGGCCACTTTTAAAACGTAAGAAAGATCTGCAGAGCCATCTTCTCCCGGTGGAGTAGGCAGTGCGAGATACACAACTTCGCTTTTATCTAAAGCTTCTTTTAAGTCTGTAGTGAAAAATAATCTTTCAGATTGAATGTTTCTTAAGAACATTTCTTCAAGGTTCGGCTCATAGATGGGAACTACGCCGTTTTTCATACCTTCTACTTTCTTTTCATCAATATCTACACAGTATACTGAATTTCCAAGTTCTGCAAGGGTGGTTCCTGTAACTAATCCTACATAACCCGTTCCTACAATAGTAATATTCAAAATGTATGTTTTTAAAATTTCTACACAAAAGTAATAAAAATACTTTCACTACGTCTTTTAATTTGATGTAAATCATTCTTTAACTTATTTGCTTGATAATAAGATGATTTTGCTTTTTTACGAAAAATTCGTATATTTGCATTGGATTTACGGGAAAAAATGAGAAGGCTTCGGAAGAAAGCCTTTTTTCGTACTGTAAATCAAGCATTAAATTTATGGAGTTTAGAAAAAGAATTGAAGAATTATTAAATGAATTCCTTGCAACAAGAACAGATTTGTTTCTTATTGATTTAAAGATCTCTGCAGGGGACGATATCACTGTGATTTTGGATGGTGATAATGGGGTTACTTTGCAGGATTGTCTTGATGCAAGCCGCGCAGTAGAATTTAATATGGATCGTGAAGAGCATGATTTCAGCTTACAGGTAATGTCGGCGGGATTAAGCGAGCCTCTTGCGACGCCAAGACAGTTTAATAAAAACCTTGGAAGAGAGATCGAAGTAATGTTTGAAGACTCTACAAAAATTGAAGGGGAACTGTCTAAAGTAGATGACGAAAAAATTACACTTACGCTTCGTTACAGAAAACCGAAAGATATCGGTAAAGGCAAAGTAGATGTGGTAGAGGAGAAAGAAATATCTTACTCTGAGATTAAAAAAGCATTAGTAATAATTAAATTTTAAAAGAAAAAAGAATAAATGGATAATATAGCGTTGATTGAATCCTTTGGTGATTTTAAAGACGAAAAAGGGATCAGTAAGATTGATCTTATGGCAATTATTGAAGATTCACTGAAGACACTTTTGAGAAAAAGATACGATTCAGATGATCATTTTGATGTAATTGTAAACCCTGACAAAGGAGATTTTCAGATCTTTTTAAACAAAACAATCGTTGAAGACGAAATGTCTGAAGATGATGATTTGGAAATCGAGATTTCTGCGGCTAAGAAAATAGATCCTACCTTCGAAGTGGGTGAAGATTTTACCATGGAAATTCCGGTTGCTCAGTTGGGAAGAAGAAATATTCTTACGTTGAAACAGATTTTGGCAACAAAACTGCAGGAACATAACAACGCCATGTTGTATGAGCAGTTCAGAGATAAGATCGGAGAGATCGTGGTGGGAGAAATTCACCATATCCGTCATAAGCATGTGATCTTGTTGGATGATGAAGGAAACGAATTTATCTTGCCGAAAGAAAATCAGATCCAATCCGATTTCTTTAAAAAAGGTGAGAATATCAGAGCTATTGTTGAAACAGTAGATTTTAAAGGTTCTAAACCACAGATTATTATTTCCAGAACTGCACCTAAATTCCTAGAGAAATTATTAGAGCTGGAAATTCCTGAGATCCAGGACGGAACGATCATGCTGAAAAAAGTAGTGAGAATTCCTGGTGAAAAGGCGAAGATTGCAGTAGATGCTTACGATGACAGAATAGATCCTGTAGGAGCTTGTGTGGGTGTGAAAGGTTCAAGAATTCACGGCGTGGTAAGAGAGTTGAGAAATGAAAACATTGATGTAATCCAGTGGTCTAAAAACCCGGAGATCATGGTGAAGAGAGCTTTAGGTAATGTTACCATCAATAAAATTGACATCAACGAGGAAACTAATTATGCTTTAGTTTATACTCCTGTTGAAGAGATTTCTAAAGTAATCGGAAAGCAAGGTCAGAATATCAGACTGGCTTCTTGGTTGTCAGGATTTGAAATTGATGTATACAGAGAGTCTAGCGAAGATGACGATGTTGAATTAAGAGAATTTAATGACGATATCGAGCAGTGGATTTTGGATGAATTTAAGAAAGTAGGTCTTACAACTGCGAAATCGGTATTGGATAAAGATACTGAAAGTCTACTGAATATGGTGGATCTTGAAGAGGAGACTATTGAAGATGTGAAGCGTATTCTTAGAGAAGAATTTGAAGATTAAGATTTTAAATAAATTTTAATAAACAGTAAAAAAGAAATACTTTAATTTTAAGAATTAAAAAACAGTAAATAATATAGATGCCAAAAATAAGATTAAATAAAGCGGTTAAGGAATTCAATATTTCGATGTCTAGGCTTGTAGAATTTTTACAGTCTAAAGATATTGTGGTTGAAAACAATCCTAACGCTCAATTAGAAGAAGCGGCATATTCTGCATTGGAGGCTGAGTTTGCCAAGGATGGTGAACAGCGAAAGGCTTCCCATGAGGTGGTGATCACAAAAGTTCCGGAAGAAAAACTGGAAATTGAAGAGAAGAAAACCCCTGAAGTAATAAGAGCTAAAGCTAATAAACCAGAAACTAAGATTTTAGGTAAAATAGACTTAGAGCCTAAAAAGCCTGAAGTTGAAGAAACTCCTGCTCCTGCTCAAAAGCCGGAACCGGTAATTGAGGAGAAAAAAGAGGAAGTAGCACCTGCTCCGGAAGTGAAAGAAACTCCTGAAGTAAAAGCGACTCCCGAAAAACAGGAATGTAAAGTTCTTGATAAAATTGATTTGTCTCAATTAGAATCTAGAAACAGACCTGCTAAAAAAGACAAACCAAAAGAAGAAGTGAAGAAAGCAGAGGAAAAACCAGTTGAGCCTGTAAAACAAGCTCCAAAACCAGTTGCTGAAACTCCGGCTCCGGCTAAACCTGCTGAGGTAAAAGCTGAACCTCAGAAAGCTGAGCCTGAATCTCAGGAACCACAAAAAATTGAAACAGTTTATCAGAAACTAGACGGTCCTAAGATCGTTGGAGAAAAGATCGACTTAACTCAATTTGCACCAAAACCTAGTTCTGGAGCGAAAAAGAAAAGAAAAAGAATTGAGAAGCCAGGTGGGCACAACAACCAACAAGGTGGTGGAAATAACCAACAAGGCGGAAACAATAACAACAACAATAACCAAGGTGGCGGACAAGGAAACCGTCCTCAAGGTCAAGGCGGACAAGGTGGAAACCGTAACCAAGGACAAGGCGGACAAGGAAACCGTCCTCAAGGTCAAGG
>DKLU01000328.1:3060-3403 GCA_002455915.1 Chryseobacterium sp. UBA6632 | reverse complement strand
CTCCGAAAATAAACAGCAAAAGTCCGAAATATAACATCGGTTTTCTTCCTTTTTTGTCGGATAATGGTCCCCACAAAAGTTGTCCAATCGCAAAACCTGCAAAAAATATAGAAATTGAGATCTGGATATGCCCGATGTCTGTCATGAAAATCTTTGCCATACTTGGAAAAGCAGGAAGATACAGGTCGATACTCAAAGATTCTAATGTGTTTAAAAGAGCTAAAATAAATACAATAATACTAAGGTTCCTCATAAAAAATTTTTAAATCGATACATTTATCCAAAAAGTGGAATTTTCGATGGCAAAATTCTTATAAAAAAGAAGATGATTCAATAAAGAAAC
>DKLU01000328.1:2431-2862 GCA_002455915.1 Chryseobacterium sp. UBA6632 | reverse complement strand
GAAGAGATCCTAGCACAAACTGAGGATTATTATTTGAAGAAAAAATATTAATAAAATTTGACTCAATAGTAAAATCCACCTCAATGATCAATTCAATAAAGTATTTATTATTTTTATGATTTAAAACTTTCAGGACTTTTACCAATGTGTTTTTTGAAGAAACGTGAAAAGTAAGAAGCGTCATTAAAACCGAGTTTAAACGCAATTTCCTTTACCGTACATGTACCAAAACTAAGCTCTCTTTTCGCTTCCCGCAACAATCTCTGGGCAATCATTTTCTTAACCGTTGTCCCTCTTCCTAAGCGAACAATATCATTAAGATGATGCGAACTGATATTAAGTTTTTCTGCGTAAAATGGAGTTTCTTTTTCAACAAGATAATGCCCCTCAATAAGCTTAATCAATTCCTGAATTCTTTGTTTATCGCCCGA
>DKLU01000328.1:1976-2266 GCA_002455915.1 Chryseobacterium sp. UBA6632 | reverse complement strand
TATCGCCCGAAATATTTTCCTGTGATAATAATTCACCTGTGATAACGATACAAAAAGATTTTAGATAAGATGTCAAAAGATTCATGCGATACTCATCGTGATATTCTTTTTCCATGAGAGCAACCAATGATTCGCAGGTATTTTTAACTTTTAAAGGAAGCTGAAAAGGCTTAATTCCGTCAATCCAAACCATTTCAACATCACAAATCTCCTGAAAAATCTCTTTGCTTATGGCAAAAACATACCCCTTCTCTCCTTGCAGCTTCATATTGAAAACCTGTCCGGGAGCC
>DKLU01000328.1:0-1770 GCA_002455915.1 Chryseobacterium sp. UBA6632 | reverse complement strand
GAAAACCTGTCCGGGAGCCAATATACAGATTTGATTATCAATAAGATCATACTTTTCAAAATCCAATTCAAGCGAACTGTCTTTTTTAGTTTCTAAAAACCAAAGGATTTCGTAAAAATTATGACGGTGAATATCATTAAAATTTTCAGCACAACCATTTTCTAAGGTCGTCAGCTGAAAATCCTGATAAGACAGGTTGTGAACAGGAATAGGCTTTCCCGAATTCATCATATATTATTTTTGAGCTGCTTCTTCAGCTTCGTCCATCAACTTAATATACGTTGCGTATCTCGAATGCTGGATTTCACCTGTTTCCAAAGCATCAAGAACGGCACATTTCGGTTCATTGATGTGAAGGCAGTTATGAAATTTACATTCTTCTCTCTTTTTGAAAATTTCAGGAAAATAATGCTGTACTTCTTCTTTTTCGATGTCGATCATGGCAAATTCACGAACTCCTGGAGTATCAATTACATTTCCTCCAAAATCCCAGAAGTGCATTTGCGCAAATGTTGTGGTGTGTTTTCCTTTTAAATGAGTATCTGAAATTTCAGAAGTTTTCAGATTCAAATCAGGTTGCAAAGCATTCACTAATGTCGATTTTCCGCATCCTGAATGTCCGAAAAACACAGAAGTTTTATCTTTCAGAAGTTCCTGAAGCTGGTCTAAATTCAGCCTTGAATAAGACGAAATCTCTAAAGAGTCATAGCCAATTTGCTGATAAAGAAATTCTACATCTTTTACAATTTCAATTTCTTCTTCATGCAAAACATCAATTTTGTTGAATAAAATCAATGGAGTAATATTATAAGCTTCACAACATGCTAAAAAACGATCAAGAAAACCCAACGAAGTTTCCGGATGTTTTAAAGTAAAAATAAAGCAAGCCAAATCAATATTTGAAGCAATAATGTGCGCTTCTTTTGAAAGATTTACCGATTTTCTGATCAGATAATTTCTTCGAGGATCAATTTTCGTAATCCAGGCAATATCATCCTGTTCCAGTTGAAATTCCACAAAATCTCCTACAGCAAGCGGATTGGTAAGTCTTGTTTTTATTAATTTGAATTTCCCCCGAATTCTGGCCTCGAAAATTTTCTGGGTTTCCAATTCTAAAACCTGATACCAACTTCCCGTAGATTTAATGATTTTTCCTTTCATATTTTAAGATGCTGCAAATATAAGGAATTTTAGGTTGGAGAGCTTCAGTTGAGTTGGAGAGTTTTAGAGTTGAAGAGTCAGAGAGTTTGGGAATATATTATCTTGTGTTAGTGATACTTAATTTTGCTTTAGTTTTTTAAGATAAAATTAGACAAACATCTATATAAACCGGAAAAACAATAAATTAAATACTTGAAAAAAAACGCAAACACTCATACTCTCAAACTCTAAAACCCTCCAAACTAATTATTCATTGATCATAATATTATTCTGAACCTCAATAGATTCTTCGTGAATTGCTTTAAACACTTTCTCGATGAATTCCTGAGACATTCCTGTTTCTTTTGCCTTCTGTCCAGCGTATTCTGTAATCACTTTCCAACGTTCCGGCTGGAAGATCGCAATGTCATTTTCTTTCTTCAGCTTACCGATTTTTCCTGAAATTTTCATTCTTTGAGAAAGCAGTTCAATCAGTTGGAAATCCAAATCAGAAATCAGCGTTCTGTGTCTTCCCATTTCATCATCAAAACCTGCAATTCCTGCATTTCTGATCTTTAAATTCCCGATCAATTCTGCCAAAACTTCAGGTGTAATCTGCTGTGAAGCATC
>DKLU01000382.1 GCA_002455915.1 Chryseobacterium sp. UBA6632 | reverse complement strand
GATGATTATTAAATTTAGAATTAAAGGCATTTTTAAGGCATGTCTGGTGACATAACCTTCTATAATTCCTGCACAGATTGTAAATGGAATGGTACTTAAAAATATTTTGAATGAATTTTTGAATCCGTTTTTAAAAGACTCAAACCTTGAATAGGTTCTTGGAAACAAAATAGAAGCTCCTAAAATTAATCCGCACATGGCTTCTACCACCATCGCGAAAATTTCAAAAACACCGTGAAGCCAAATTCCTCTTGCGCTATCTTTCAAAGCTCCGTAATCATAGAAAAAATACTGAAAAGATCCCAACATCACAGAATTGGAAAGCAAAGCATATAAAGTTCCAACTCCACCGAAAACTCCGTAAATATAAAGTTTAGCGCCTACTCCGATATTGTTGAAAATAATCCCAATCGTACTTCCCCAAGTTGAACCGCTTTGGTAAACACCAACCGCATTTCCTTTTTTAATATTATCGATGGTATCATTTACATAACCTTCGCCGAGAATAATATTGGCAAAACCTTTATCATAAATCCCTGAAAGAACACCAATGCAGGTAAAAAGAATGAAAAACAAAAATGCATATAGCAAATACCTTCTGTATTCATAAACCAACATCGGAACTTCAGTTTTGAAGAAATAAAGCAGCCTGTTCTGCTCTACCCTTTTGGTTTTATAAATTTTCTGGAAAATCTGAGAAGATAAATGATTCAGGTAAACCGTAGTATTACTTTTCGGATAATAGGTCTGGGCAAAGGCAAGATCGTTGACAAGATTAATATACAACGAAGACAGGTCATCAGGATTTTTTTTAATTTTCCCTTGAATAACCTGTTCAATTCCCAACCATTTTTCTTTATTTTGTTTAATGAAATAAACTTCTCTCATAATTGTAAGGCTAAAATAATAAAAATTATGTCTCAAATTGCGATTAATACCTCACAAAATGTAAATATTAACTTCAACATTGCCAGTGTGGGAGATAGGATACTTGCATTTTTTATTGATCTGGCGATCAAGATTGCTTATGTCATCGTTACGCTTTACATTTGTTTTGAATTTCTCGGATTGGGACTAATTATGAACGGGCTTGATCAATGGTCGCAAATGGCAATTTATATTGCGATCACATTTCCTATTCATATTTATACTTTAGTTCTGGAAAGCCTGATGCAAGGCCAAACGCCGGGAAAAAAAGTCATGAAAATACGTGTGGTAAAAATTGACGGTTATCAGGCGAGTTTTGGGGATTATCTTATCCGTTGGATCTTTCGATTAATTGATATTTTGATGATGAGCGGCATTATCGGACTTATTTCAATGATTGCTTCTAAAAACAACCAACGTTTGGGAGACATCGCATCCGGAACGGCAGTTATTTCTTTAAAAAACAATATTAATATTTCCCATACGATTCTTGAAAATATTCACGACGATTACATTCCAACTTTTCCACAAGTTATTGCGTTGAGTGATAATGATATGAGGATTATCAAAGACAATTATATAAAAGCTTTACGCGTTGATGACCGACAGATTATTACCAAACTTTCTAACAAGATCAAAAGTATTTTAAAGCTCGACATAGAACATACAAAAATGACGGAAAGGCAATTTATTGGGGTGGTGATTAAAGATTATAATTATTACACGGGGAAAGATATTTAAAGCGAATGGTCAATTTTGCTTTGCAAGTTAATGGTGAGTTTAAGTGCTTCCAAAATTCACGAATGAAATGAATTGACTATTTCACTATTCATCAATTCCCTTTCTTGATGTACATCAAAATTGCTGCGGTGTGGTTTTTGTATTTTTACTAATCATTAAAACTTAAATTATGAGATTCGAAAATAATAAATCAGGAAACGGCGGAGTCATTACTTTAAATAACGAAATCAAAGAAATTGGCAGATTGACATACACAATTTTTCCTGATGACAATAAATATATTATTTCCTTCGTGTTGGTACATCCCGAATTCGAAGGTCGCGGAATGGGTAAATATCTGGTTGAAGAAGCCATAAAATTTGCACGAGAAAACAAATGGAAAGTGTATCCTCACTGTTCTTATGCAAGAGCCGTTATGACAAGAATGAATGATGTTGATGATATTTTTCTAAAGAATTAATACCTCGTTTATTAAAATTTCTTCAATATCATCAGGGTAGTTTACTTGAAGATGATGATCAGAAGCTACCCAATCCTGAATTTCTTTTCGTTCTAAAATTTTAGAATTCGGAATTCCCATTTTGTCTAAAGCACATGCGTTACATTCCTGCTCGTATTGATTATGAATAGGAATCACGAACAATTTTTTATCCATAAAAAGTGCTTCGGCGGGTGTTTCAAAACCGGCATTGCACAAAATTCCGTCACAATCTTCAAAAGATTTTAGATATTGAATTTCATCAATTGGAAAAATTTCAACATTGCTTTCTTTATGCTGAAGCTTGCTGTATTTTGAAAACACTTTCCATTCGACAGGGATTTGTTTTAACACTTTAATAATATTTTCATCTGAAAAACTCGGAAGATAAACGACATAATATCCTTTTTTATCAGGATTTAAATCTCTTATTTTTTTTCTGATCACCGGCTTTTTAATCTGAGAATGATAATTTTCAAAATGAAAACCAATCTTTCGGTCGCTCGGAACATAATATTTCAAAATCATCTCTCCGAAAATATCTTTCTTTTCAGGTTTTGGTGTTTCCTTAAACAACATCGAAGCCTGATGGCTCAGCTCAATCATCGGAAGCTTTCTCATTTTACATGCCCAACCCGTCAATGGTTCATAATCATTAATAATGAGATCGTATTTTGATAAATCTAAATTGTTAATGTTTTTGATGGCTTCAAGAAATTTATTCTCCGTAAATGTTTTCCAATAGGATAATCCACCAGTTTTATCGTAAAGCAGCGAAATACCTTTATATTGATAATCAAGGTCAAAAGTGGCTTTTAACTGCGACTGGTGACCGCTGATAAGGGTATCAACAGAAACATGTTTTTTAAGAATAGGAATAATCTCCTGCGCTCGTGCAATATGACCATTTCCTGTTCCCTGAAAGGCGTATAGGATTTTCATTTCGTGAAGTTGGTTACAATTTTCAGCAGCTCAGAGTTGTCGATATCCTGAATTTCTTCCGCTTCATCATCTTTCAGCAAATGTTTATGCTCATCATAATAAAAAATTTTCCATTCATTATTATGATATTCCAGAGCAGAAAGATTTTCAATCCAGTCGCCGGAATTCATATACATACAAGAACCTTTTTTATTGACGACCTCACGAATCTGCGGTTGATGGATATGCCCGCAAATCACATAGTCATAATGATTATCAATCGCCAGTTCAGAAGCCGTTAATTCAAAATCACCGATATACTTTACCGCTTTTTTTACGTTGTTTTTAATTTTTTTTGAAAAAGAGTATTTCTCTCTACCCATTTTTTCTAAAAACCAATTTACAACATTATTTATTACAATTAATAAATCGTAACCTTTTCCACCCAACTTGGCAATCCATTTTGAATGTTGAACAGATGCATCGAAAACATCTCCGTGGAAAATCCAGGTTTTCTTTTGATTAAGATCGAGGCAAATTTTATTACAAACTTTCAGCTTACCCAATTCGAAGTCGGTAAACTTTCGGAACATTTCGTCGTGATTTCCGGTAATATAGTAAACATCTGTATTTTTGGTCGCCAATGAAAGAATCTTTTTAATTACTTTCAAATGAGGTTTAGGGAAATAAGACTTTTTAAATTGCCAGATATCGATAATATCACCATTCAGCACCAAGGTTTTTGGCTGAATGGAATTGAGATATCGTAATAATTCTTTAGCCTTACATCCATAAGTTCCCAAGTGAACATCCGAAATGACAACCAATTCAACGTTTCTTTTCATTTGCAGATATTTATCAAACGATCAAATGTGATCGCCATTACTGTAAGTATTTTAATTTACCACTGATGGCGATTTCACAATTGATTCTTATGCAAAGAAACTAATTGAAAATAAACTGTATATGAATGGAATGTTATTTTTGTTACTATTATAATTTGTAAACATAAAATAGCCACGAATACTCGAATGAATTACCAAAGTTTCTTACAAAAATCTTCTTTGATAAAGTTCGTGAATTCGTGGCGAAGTATTGTAAATACTGTAAACAGCTACCTATTTTATAAAGAGTTTAAAAGCTCTTCTGTAATTTCCATGTTGTGATAAACGTTCTGCACATCATCATCCTCTTCAAAACGATCAAGCATTTTCATATTTGCTTTAAACTGATCTTGTGTAACTTCTTTTGTATTGTTTGGAATTCTCTGAAGTTCTGCGCTTTTAGCTTCAATTTTAAGTTCATCTAATTTGTGAGATAAAGAACCGAAATCTTCAAAAGCAGTAGTGATCATTACTTCCTCGTCATCTTTTTCTACATCTTCAGCACCACCATCGATCATTTCCATTTCAAAATCATCCCAATCCATTTTAATTTGTGCTAAATCGATTGTGAAAATTCCTTTTCTGTCGAAGATAAATGCCAATTCACCATTTTTACCAAGGTTACCATCAAACTTGTTGAAAACAGCTCTTACGTTCGCTACAGTTCTTGTTGTATTATTCGTAGTACATTCTACAAAAAAAGCAACACCTCCTTGTCCGTATCCTTCATAAGTGATCTCTTCATAGTTTTCCGCATCTGCACCACTTGCTTTCTTGATCGCTCTTTCAACATTATCTTTTGGCATGTTTGCACCTTTAGCATTCTGGATACATCTTCTCAATGCAGGATTCGATTCAGGATCTGGTCCGCCGGCTTTTACTGCTAAGGCAATATCCTTTCCTATTTTAGAGAATGTTTTGGCCATCTTATCCCATCTGGCCATTTTAGAAGCTTTTCTATATTCAAATGCTCTTCCCATTTTTATTTTTAAATTTTCAACAAAATTACTTAAAAGTCCACAAAAAAAAAATACCCCCAGAAAACTGGAGGTATTTATATTTAGAAAAATTTAATTATTATGCCGTTAGAACCACCCGACTAAGTAACCTTGATAATATTATTGTTAGCTATTATTCAATGGTAAATAATAAAATATATATTCACATTATTCTTTCAATTTTATACCTTTACCCTGTCATTTGCTTTTTCAATAAAATATTTGGTAGTACAAAATATTTCTATATTTTTATTTTCTGCTTAACACCTCTTGGTTTATCTATAATTGCATTTGATTACTTTAGATGGATAGCATTAGCTTTCTTCAACTTAAGTATTCTAAGTTTTTATTTAATTATTTCTGAAAAAACAAAGAATATTGAAATTGGTAATTATCTTATTGAGAGGAAGAATAAAGTACTGGGCTATGGTCTATTATCCTTAATGATTGGTGCTTTGGGTGTAGTTAATTTATTTCCTGCAATGGGTAATATAGGTGGATTCTCAACAAAGAATGTACCAACAGCAATTTTGTCTAAGGTTAACTTTCCATCAGACACAAATAATCAACTATTTGCAATAAATAGAAGTATTAAGGGTTGGGAGATAGAGACCGATCCTAGTCAATATAGAAATATTGATTTAGCTTTAAATTGGTACGAACAGGAGATCCAAAAAGGTAATGCGTTGGCTAAAAATAATTTAGCGATAATATATACCCGAGGAGGCGAAAATGAAATCAATTATAATAAAGCTTTAGCTTTATTAAGTGAAGCCAGCGAATCTAATCCTGAAGCATTAAACAATTTAGGTGTATTTTACGCAAATGGTTTTGGTGTAGATCAAAATTCTAAAAAAGCTTTGGAATTGTATAATAAAGCTGCAAATAGAGGTTCAGCAACAGCTATGTACAATATAGGAATTAGCTATTTTAATGGTATAAATGGATTGGAAAAGGATAAAGTAAAAGCTAGATATTGGTTTGAAAAAGCTAAAGTCTATAATTTTTCACCAGCCTTACATCAATTAAAATATGGAAAATGGTAATTAGAAACATTTTATAATATA
>DKLU01000383.1:14655-15884 GCA_002455915.1 Chryseobacterium sp. UBA6632 | reverse complement strand
TAAAAAGAACATGAAAAGCTCTAACTGGAAAAAGAAACTTTTAGGTGCTGCCATGATTTATCTTGCCCCAATTGCTTTAAAATATGTAAGAAAACAACTGGAAAGCTACCAGAAAAACAAAAGTGTTTCCAGTATGGAACAACTTATATGATGTTTTAGAGTTATAGCGTGGGAGTGTTTGAGTTTAAAAAGAATGAAAAACTCTAAAATTCTCTGACTCTATAACTCTAAAACTCTATTTTCACTATCGAAAGAGCTGTCCTAAAATAATCCCTGCTGCCATAGAAACATTCAGGCTTTCTGTAGATTGCGACTTTCCAAATCTAGGAATCATAATACTTTTTTGAAGGAGTTTTTCCGTTTCAGGACGCATCCCTTTTCCTTCATTTCCTAAAATAAGATTGATTTTTTCGGGTTTTTCAAATGTATAAATATTTTCGCCATCCATATCGGTTCCTATATTTACATTTTCTGTTTTTGAAAGATATTCTACCAAATTAGTATAAACCATATTGACTCTCGTAAAAGAGCCCATACTCGCCATAATTACTTTCGGATTATAGAAATCTACAGTGTCTTCGCTGCAAATAATTTGTTCAATACCAAACCAATCTGCGAGGCGAATAATTGTTCCTAAGTTTCCGGGATCTTGAATGCCATCCAAAACCAGTTGAATATTTTTATCTTCCAGTTTTTTTTCTTCATTTAAATAACAAATCGCCACAGAATCTTTCGGATTTTGAAGAAAACTAATTTTTTTCAACTCATTTTCAGAGATATGAGTAATTGGTACATCTGCACGGTCTAATTTTTGCGGATCCGTAGAGAAAATTTCTTTAATTTTAAAGTTAGATTCAAAAAGTTCACAAATGATTTTATTACCTTCAACCAAAAACAAATTGTATTTTTGTCTGAACTTCTTTTTATCTAAAGACTGTAAAACTTTTATTGTATGAGCTGTAAGCATTATAAGAATTCTCCTCAAAAGTATTATAAAATTATTTCATTTGCAACATTTGTTGGTCTCTTGTATGCTTGTAGTACGACGAAGAAAGTTCCTGATGGCGAATATCTGCTTACCAAAAACAGTTTTGAGTTTGAAGATAAAAAAGAAAGTTTTGATGATGAATTAAAAAATTATGTTCAGCAAAAGCCTAATAAAAAGCAATTGCTATTCATGCCTTTAAGCTTATTGCTTTATAACGCGGCCAATCCTAAATACGACACAC
>DKLU01000383.1:0-14514 GCA_002455915.1 Chryseobacterium sp. UBA6632 | reverse complement strand
TCGTATCCTAATGAGATGAGAAATCAGAAATTAAGAGATTCTCTTTTCATTAAATACAATATGAAAAGTAGTATTGGAAAAAGCTTATTGATGGATAGGTTATATCACAATTGGGGAACTCCTCCCGTAATTTTAGACCAAACAAGAACTGAAAAAAGTGCCGAATCTATCGAGAAAAGGTTAACGTATAGAGGTTTTTGGGATGCTGAAGTAAAATTTAAACACAATTTAGATTCTACAGGGAAAAAAGCAGCTGTAAATTATTTCATCAAACATAACGATGCTACTTATATAAAAGACTATTATTATAATATTCCGGATCCTGCGCTTAAAAATGCTTACAAATATTCGATTGGAGAAACATTTATTAAATCTGGTCAGATTTTGGATCAGACCGTTCTTGAAAAAGAAGTCACTCGAATTAATGATTTGATGCGGAAAAATGGTTATTATCGATTCAATAACTCCAACGAGGAAGTATATTTTGTTGCCGATTCTTTAAAAAGCAGAAAGCAGGTTCCTTTAACGCTGGAAATTCATAGAGATTCTCTTGACACTCCTTACAAAGTAGCAACCATTGGAAATATTGATGTTGCTATTGTAGATGATGCCAGTGATTTTCCAAATAATACAAAGAAAGACAGTTTAAGAAGAGTTCGATTCCATAAGATGAATGACAATTACAAAAGTTCATCCTTATGGCGTGCGATTATTGTGGACAGTAAGCAGGTTTATGATCAGAAAAAGCTTGATGTTACAAAAAGGAACTTTCTAACTATGAACAATTTCAGTATACTAAAAGCAAGAGATTCATTGAGACATGGAGGAGGTACTGCTCCCAATGACAGTATTGTAGACGTTTTGTATTTACTAAAACCTCTTCCTAAGTATGAATTGAAAGTAGGAACAGATGTTAATTATTCCCAGCTTCTGAATTTGGGAATTTCCCCCTCAATAGATCTTACAACCAGAAATGTTTTCAGAGGTATGGAAAACCTCTCTACAAGTTTATCTGGAACTTTTGGATCTATTCGAAGTACTCAGGATATCAATAAGAGAGTTTTAGCATACGAAATTTCTGCTCAGGCATCTCTGAATTTCCCTAGATTGCTTTTGCCTTTTAATTATTATAAATTTATTCCGAAAAGATATACTCCTACTTCATCAATTGTTTTGGGAGCAGCTATTCAGAATAATATCGGTTTGGGAAGGGTAAACTTTAATACTGGTTTAAACTATCAGGCGAATGTGAATGATCAGGTATATCATAAGTTGACATTGTTCAACACTCAACTAAGCTTAACTAAAAATAAATCAGCATATTACGATTATTTCGTGAATGATAACGCAGTAAGAGAAGAAATTTTTCAAAATTATTTCGCTTACAACACTAATGTAAGGGATGATTTCAAAGCTGGATTGCTTACCAGAGATGAGGTTTCTCAAAAAATTACTGAAGATCTTCCATACCAGGGAACTTTGGATGCACAAGGTCAGGATCTTTACACGGCTTTTATCGGAACTTTAGTAAATAAAGACCGACAGACGCAGGATGTTTTGATCTCATCCATGATCTATAATTTTGTGTACAACGAAATTGGTAAAAAAGATTATCCTAATGCATTTTATTTTAATGGAAAAGTAGAATTAGCAGGAAATATCTTAAGTGCTTTCAATCAAAAAAGAAACGATGGTGGCGGTATTGTGACACAACCACAAAGAACCATTTTCGGAATTCCTTATGCACAATTTGTGAAATTTGATATTGATACGAGAAAATATTTTAAATTTAACAGAAATACCCTAGTTCTTCGTCAGTTTATCGGCGTCGGAATTCCTTACGGAAATTCTAAAGATATGCCAATTGTAAGATCATATTTTAATGGTGGATCTAATGATATTCGTGCCTGGGTGGCTTTTGGAGGACTTGGTCCTGCTGATTCTCAGGTTGACGAAAGAGTTCGAACATATATGACTGATAATATTAAATTAACCACCAATATCGAATTAAGAGTTCCTTTTACAGATATGTATGAAGGAGCATTGTTTACAGATATTGGTAACACCTGGAGTCTTAAAAACTACAACGATGGCTACGGAGATGAGTTTAAATTTAATAAATTCCTAGGGCAAATGGGAGTCGGTAGCGGTTTCGGATTGAGGGTAAATGTTGCTTACATTACTTTAAGAGTCGATTTAGCCTATAAAATTTACGATCCGAACAAACCAGATGGAGAAAAATGGAGATTCAATAATTTTAATCCATTCAAACCTACATTGAATATCGCGTTTGGATATCCTTTCTAGTCTGGCGAAATTCCCAATGCAAAATAAACTACAGCAACCGTTCTGGCGAGTATTTCCCTGAATTGGTTTCTGTAGTAACTTTCCGGCTTCGTAACATCCTGGGCATCAAAACCCAAAGCATTCATGTTATTATTTCTTGCGAAAAGCAATGCTCTTAAATTATGGAAACCTTGTGAAACGATAATCACGTTATCTTTCTTGTAAACATCTTTACAGCGTAAAATACTTTTATAGGTATTGAAACCTTTCGGATCTTCAATAATAATATCTTCCGGTACGCCTTCCTGATATATGAGATACTTTTTCATGGCAGCAGGCTCATTGTAACCTGTACTTTTTTCGCCGCTTACAATAATTTTCTTAATTTTTCCGTGATGATACAGCAAAGCCGTTGCATCCATCCTTTTTGTAAAATAAGGATTGGAAACACCGGATCGCATTTTCGGAGAAGTTCCCAAAACCAAAGCAATCTCTCTAGGCGGAATTTTAGAAATTTTAGTGTACGTTCTACCGTCCGTCAACGCAAAAACCCATGCATTGGCAAGACATATCAGAAGAATACCAATTTCGATTGATATAAAACCTAAATTAAATATGTTTCTTATGATTCTCAAGTCAAATCAAAGTTAAGCTTTATTTTTTTAGTTTTCGCTATCGACATACAAGCTAAAATATGACCTTTCGCTTCTTCTTTTTCCGTTAAATATTCATTTTCCAGTAATTCTACCTCTCCTTCTTCCAAAACACATTCACAACTTCCGCAGATTCCTGATTTCCAAGAATATGGAACTTCAAATTTCTGAACCAATAATTATTGAAGAATCCGTTCTTCATTGATCGGAAGCTTCGTTTGATATTCCTTTCCAAGCATTTTAAATTCTACTTCCACATTTTCAATCAATGGAAATTCTTTTTCTACAGGATAAATATCGTCATTAAATTCCTGAAAAAGCTCAAAGTGAATATTTTTCTTCGGAATCCCATGATGATAGCACGCATTGGCAAGAGCTTTAATCATTTCACCTTTTCCGCAGATTAAAACGTCGTCTACCGCGTCCCAAATAGTAGATTCTTCATCGGTATCATCTAAATGCAGAATTTGATTAATAATTAAACCTAATTTTTTCTCATCAAGCCTTCCATAAAAGAAATGATTATTCATTTTCTCTCTCGAATAAAAATAAAAAATCTGCAGCCTGTCACCATAGATTTTCGCCAGATGATCCAGAGTTTCTCTATAAATTAAATCCTCTGAACTTTTATTTCCGTAAAATAAAAACAATCTTGTTCTTGATTCGTTATGAAGAATATTTTTAAAATGGCTTAAAATCGGAGTAATTCCAATTCCTGCAGCAAAACCTACAATCGTTCGGAATTCACTTGGTTTTGAAATTAAAGTAAATCTTCCACTGGGTTCACTAACCAGCAATTCGTCTCCAACATGATAATTTTTGAACAACGCTGAAGTTGCTCCTTCAGGTGAATTTACTTTTATACCTAATGCTATTTTTTTCTCGTAAGGCGCTGAAGTCATTGAATAATCATTAATAATTTCTTCCCCATGAGACTGAAATTTAAGACTTACAAACTGTCCTGCATCAAATTCAAAATTCTCCTTCAAATTCTCAGGAATTTCAAATTCCAAAGAAAAAGTATTTTTGGTCAGTTCTTCCTTTTTCGTTATTTTTAGCCAATGAAACTGCGTCAGTTTCCCTTTATAGATTTGTTGTTCCATACTTCAATTCAAAAATAGATAAAAAATAATTTATGAAGAAGATAATTTTATCCACGCTTGTTCTGTTTGCCTTGGCAAGTTGCAAAAAAGAAAGCCAGAAAAATGATGCCACAACAGCTACAGATTCTGTTTCCGTAACCGAACATACGGATGCTTCAAGCAATACATTCACTTCTCCGGAAATTGCCCCCGAAAAAATAGGTGATTATTTAGCAAAAAATAACGACACTTTATATGTAACGAATTTCTTTGCAACATGGTGCGGACCTTGCATGAGAGAAATTCCTCATTTTAAGAATAAAATCAATGAATTGAAAGGAAAGCCTGTAAAATTTACTTTCGTGAATTTGGATGAAAAATCTGAATGGAATGGCGCTGTAAAAAAGTTCGCAAACGAAAATGGGCTTGCTGAAAATATTGTTTTGCTTGACGGACAAAAACTTGATGAGAATTTCTTTCCGAAAAACTTCAAACAATGGGACGGAGGATCTATTCCTTTTACCTATTTTAGAAAAGGTGATAAAACGGAAGAATTTTTAGGAATGATGACAGAAGGTGAATTGGATAAAAAAATCAATTCTTTCTTACAATAAATTTGACTTTTTAGAATGTCAACTCAATTCAGAATTCTGTGCTTGCTTTTGATGATCGCGATTATTTTCATGGCAGTCATTAATTTAAACACAGGATTTTTAAGTTTAAATATTCAGGATTTTTTTTCAGAATCTTCCAATAGTCAAATTGCTGAAATTCGTATAAATCGCGTTTTGGTAATGCTTTTAGCAGGAATTTCGATTCCGACCTCGGGTTTTTTGATGCAGGAATATTTTCAGAATCCGCTTGCAGGACCCGACATTTTGGGAATAACTTCCGTAGCGAGTTTATCGGTTGCATTTTATATTTTTTTTTCACATGATATTCTGATTCCGGAATTTATTCAAAACAGTTTTTTAAGTTTAGCGGCCATTGCAGGAAGCTTATTATTAATGCTGGTTTTGCTTTCAATGTCAAATAAATTTCAGGATAAATCTTATCTAATTATTTTCGGTTTTCTGGTTTCAGCTTTTGCGGGAGCAATTGTTTCGTTGCTGCAATTTTATGCTGAAAATCAAAGCCTGAAAAACTATATTTTATGGTCTTTCGGAGCGAATAATATGGTAACGAGAAATCAGATTTATGTCTTATCGATTTTAGTTTTAATCGGACTATTTATTTGCTTTAAAACAATAAAACCTTTGATAGGGAATTCATTGGGAACGTCTTATGCGCAAAGTTTGGGCGTGAATTTAAATCAGTTAAAAATATTCATCATTGCCGCCTCTTCTCTACTTTCAGCTTCTATTACAGCATTTTTAGGACCAATTTTATTTATTGGAATTATTGTTCCGCATTTCTGTAGATTGGTTTATAATCCCTCAAAACTTTGGCAACAATGGATTTTAAATATGTTTTTAGGAATGTTGATTATGCTTCTTTTTTCAATTATTGCAGAAAAAACCCAGATTCCTCTCAATGCCATAAGTTCTATTTTTGGAATTCCTGTAATTTTAATGATGCTTTTGAGACAGAATAAAGCGTAAAAATTAATTGTGAATTATTAATTTTAAAATCTCTCGCTGATTTGGCAGATTGCGCAGATGATTGAGAATATTTTCTTATCATTAAGTTTAAAAATAAAACGTCTAATTTGTCATTCCGTAGGAATCTAAGCTAAATTTCTAGAGATACTTCTAATATCTAAAATGAATATCAAAATAACACAAAAACAATTAATTATTGCAAACATTCTTTTGTTTGTAGTGAGTTTTGTTTTGGTCAAATTTGGTAATCAATTTAGATTAAATCAATCTTTGCATTGGATTTATAGCTACTCAAACTTATTCCATTTATTTATAGGTTTTCCTTTTCCAATGGTTGGTTCTATTATTTTAGCATATTATAGTTTAAACAAACTTAAAAAGGAAAAGTTTGTATACTTTTTCTTTAGTCTTCTACCTGTTTTTATATTTTTATCAATAATTATTTTTAACATTGTTATTAAAGAAAATTAGATGCACCTACAAATTAACCAAGCAAATATCGGCTACAATAAAAATCTAATTTCAAATGCAACCGCTAATTTGAATTTGGGAGAAGTATGTCTGTTAATTGGTAACAATGGTGTAGGCAAAACAACGTTAATTAAATCTATTTTACATCAGATTCCTCTTTTAAGCGGAGAAATTTCTATCAATAATAAAAATGTTAAACATCTTTCCGTTAAAGAAATTGCTGAACATATTGCGGTCGTTTTTTCAAAATCGATTATTCCACAAAATTATACCGTTGAAGATTTGATTTCGTTAGGAAAATATATTTATTATCCTTTTTATTTTGAGCTTAAAAAAGAAGATCGAGACGAAGTTTCGCATATTATAGAAGAACTGGATTTGGTTCAATATAAAAATACGTTACTGAAGAATCTTTCAGACGGAAACCTTCAAAAAGCATTTATTGGAAGAGCTTTAACACAGAACTCTCCCATCATAATTCTTGATGAACCAACGACCCATTTAGATGAAAAAAATAAAATTATCATCTTAAAAACGCTTCGAAAATTAGCTCAGGAACAAAACAAATTAATTCTTTTTTCTTCTCATGACTGGCGTTTGGCAAAGGAATTTGCAGACAAAATTTGGTATGTAAAAGACAATCATTTGTATTCCGGAATTGTTGAGGATGTTTTGCTTCAACATGATGAATTGACCAACGCTTCTTTATTTCAAATTAATGACAAATTTGTTGCGCCAAAAATCGTTGCTCCGGATTTTTATAAAGAAATGTTGTATTCTTTGCTTCAAAAAAACTTTCAAAGAGACCTTTCTGCTCTACATTTTGAGTTTCAAAACAACTTTTGGTTAGTTTCTAATGATTCTTTAAAACAACAATGCGAATCTTTTGAAGAAATTATTAATTTCGTGAAAACCATTTATTAATCCACTCTTTTCTTTATACATTCCATATACTATGCATGCATAGTATTATGCAAATCATACAATTTAATTCATTTACAATCAGATTATTAAAAAATTTTAACGTTAATAAATACTATGCATGCATAATATTTATTATATTTGATTATAACCATTTCAACAAATTTTGATGGACAATAACAAGGATAAAATAGAAAATGTAGATCTAATTTTGAAGCAGACCTGGTTAGCTGTTTCGAAAATGTATACAGAATTAGCTCAGGAACACGATTCTACGGCTGTACAAGCCCTTACTCTTCTTAAAATCGACCCGAAAGAAGGAACAAGAAGTACGAATCTAGGACCTAAAATGGCAATCGAGCCAACTTCCCTCACAAGAATTATTAAACTTCTCGAAGACAACGGATATATCTATAAGGAAAAAACCACCACAGATAAGCGTGAAGTGATCATTAAACTTACAGACAAAGGATTGAATTCCAGAAATATGTCTAAAGAGGTTGTCGTGAATTTCAACAAAAGAGTGATGGAAAAAATTGCTCCTGAAAAATTGGAAACTTTTAAGGAAGTCATGACCGAAATCATGAAGATTGCGACAGATTTAAATAATAAAAAATAATATACAAATCAATAAATCAAATGAAAAGAAGAATCAAACACGTTACAGTTCTTGGTTCAGGAATTATGGGAAGCGGTATTGCAGCGCACTTTGCCAATATTGGTGTAGAAGTTTCGTTGTTGGATATCGTTCCTTTTGAACTCACTGAAGCAGAACAGAAAAAAGGTTTGACAAAGGATGACAAAGCGGTAAGAAACAGAATCGCTTCTGAAAACTTTGAAAAACTGAAAAAAGCAAGTCCGGCTCTACTCTATTCTCCGAAATTTGCAGATAGAATTAAAGTTGGAAACTTTGATGATGATTTACCAAAAATAAAAAATACAGACTGGATTATTGAAGTTGTAGTTGAAAGACTGGACATCAAAAAATCTGTTTACGAAAAAATCGAACAGTTCAGAAAACCGGGAACTTTGGTTTCTTCAAACACTTCTGGAATTCCAATTAATATGTTGGTGGAAGGAAGAAGCGACGATTTCAAACATTATTTTGCAGGAACGCATTTCTTTAATCCTGTAAGATATCTTCCTCTTTTAGAGATTATTCCCACCAACGATACAAATCCGGAAATCATTGATTTCTACATGAATTACGGAGCAAAATTCTTAGGTAAAACAACTGTTTTAGCAAAAGATACTCCAGCATTTATCGCCAACAGAATCGGAGTTTTCTCAATGATGGATTTGCTTCATAATGTTCAGAAATTAGGTTTAACCGTTTCTGAAGTTGATAAATTGACAGGTCCAGTTATCGGTCGTCCGAAATCTGCAACATTCAGAACTGCGGATGTTGTTGGTTTGGATACGTTGGTGATGGTTGCAAACGGCGTTCGTCAAAGCGGTGCTGAAGCGAATGATTTCAACAATGTTTTTGCGCTTCCAGATTACATCCAGAAAATGGTTGATAATAAATGGTTAGGTTCAAAAACAGAGCAAGGTTTCTACAAAAAAGTGAAAAATACAGAAGGAAAATCTGAAATTCACGGATTAAATCTTGATACTTTAGAATACGAACTTCAAGGAAAATCTTCTTTCCCAACATTAGAATTAACTAAAAATATTGACAAGCCAATTGATAGATTTAAAGTCTTAATTGGCGGAAAAGATAAAGCCGGAGAGCTTTACAGAAAGTCTTTGGGAGCATTATTCGCTTACGTTTCGCATAAAGTTCCTGAAATTTCTGATGAAGTTTACAAAATCGACGATGCCATGAGAGCAGGTTTCGGTTGGGAAAATGGACCTTTTGAAATCTGGGATGCCGTTGGTGTTCAAAAAGGTATTGAATTGGCTAAAGATGCAGGTTACGAAGTTTCAGATTGGGTTAAAAATGTTGAGACTTTCTATAAAGTTAATGATGAAGGACAAACTATTTTCGTTGATAAAAATTCGGGAGAATACAATAAAATTCCTGGTCAGAATGCTTTCATTATTTTAGATAATATCAGAAAAAATAAGACGCTTTGGAGCAATTCCGGTGCTGCAATCGAAGATTTAGGCGACGGAATTATCAACTTCGAGATTCGTTCTAAAATGAATTCTTTGGGAGGCGAAGTTTTGGATGGATTAAACAGAGCAATTGATTTAGCTGAAAAAGAATATGACGGCTTAGTGATCGGAAATCAAGGGACTAATTTCTCTGTTGGAGCGAATTTAGCGATGATTTTAATGATGGCTATCGAACAAGATTGGGACGATTTGAATATGGCGATCGCTTATTTCCAAAAATCGATGATGAGAGTTCGCTACTCTTCTATTCCGGTTGTTGTCGCTCCTCACGGAATGACGCTTGGTGGCGGTTGCGAAATGACTATGCACGCCGATAGAGTTGTCGCAGCAGCAGAAACTTACATTGGATTGGTTGAAACCGGAGTTGGTGTAATCCCTGGCGGCGGTGGAACTAAAGAATTGACCTTAAGAACTTCAAGAGAATTCCATAGTGATGATGTTAAAAACAACAGACTTCGTGAAGCTTTCATGAATATTGCTATGGGTAAAGTCGCAACTTCTGCTTATGAAGCGTACGACATGGGAATTCTTGAAAGAGGAAAAGATATCGTTTCTGTAAGTAAAAACAGACAAATTGCCGAAGCTAAAAAAGTTGCAAAATTATTGGCGGAACAAGGTTATACTCAACCTATCGAACAAAAAGTAAAGGTTTTGGGTAAAGATGCTTTGGGAATGTTCTATGTTGGAACCGACCAAATGTTAACTGGGAATTATATCTCTGAGCACGACAAAAAAATTGCTGATAAACTAGCCAACGTAATGGTCGGTGGAAATCTTTCTGAACCAACAATCGTAACTGAACAATATTTATTGAATCTTGAAAGAGAAACTTTCTTACAACTTTGTGGGGAAAGAAAAACATTGGAGAGAATTCAGTACATGTTACAGAAGGGGAAACCGCTAAGAAATTAATAGGGAGCTCCGTAGGAGCGAACTGTTAATAGCAGAATAATTTTAGAAAACATCGAGCCTCGTAGAGGCGACCTGTTAATTTTTATGGCAAATACATACACTCAAATTTATATTCAAATTGTTTTCGCTGTCAAAGGAAGACAAAGCCTGATTTTAAAAGAAAACAGAGAAGAATTACATAAATTTATTACAGGTATTGTTTCCAATAGAAATCAAAAATTATTTGCAGTTTTTGCAATGCCTGATCACGTTCACATTCTAATAAGTATGAGTCCAGCGGTTTCAATTTCAGATTTAGTAAGAGATATTAAAGCTGGTTCATCAAAATTCATTAATGAAAAAGGATGGACAAACGGAAAATTCAATTGGCAGGAAGGATACGGAGCATTTTCCTATTCTAAAAGCAGTGTAGATTCTGTTGTTAAATATATTTTAAATCAAGAAGAACATCATAAAAAGAAAACATTTAAAGAAGAATATTTGGATTTTATGTCAAAATTTGAAATTGAATATGATTTGAAATATTTATTTGAATGGATTGAAGATTAACAGGTCGCTCCTACGGAGCTCCGCTTCATCCTTACTTCTTTTCTATTAGCATTAAACTCCTACGGAGCTTTTCAAACTAATAAATCTTTAAGATTCTAAAAAAATAACTATTTAATCTTCAGTGATTTCCTTTTCTTTTTCTTCCTCATCATCATCTCCATACAAGGTTTCTACTACGTCCGATTTTATTCCGATTTCATTTAAATATTTTGAAAAAACTTCTGTTTGTCCGTGTGTTACATGAACGATTTCTGCTTCTGTAGCATGTATTGCTTGTAATAATCCTTTCCAATCGGCATGATCACTCATGGGAAATCCTGCATCTGCACTTCGCCATCTTCTGGCACCGCGAACCTGCATCCAGCCTGAGCAAATAGCAGTTGCCGCATTAGGAATTTTTTTGATAATATTACTATCGAGTAAAGCAGGCGGAACAATCACAATTTCATTCTGCAAATGCTTTACACTTTCTCTAAAATCAGGAATTTCATAGTCAGGAAGATCAATACCGACCGTTTCAAATGCTTCGTTTAATTTTCCAATCGAGTAGTGAACGTGAATTTTACCCAAGCCTTCAACGGCTTTCATAATTCTTTGTGCTTTGCCTAAGGAATATCCTATAAAAACGGATGTTTTTTGATTTTCTTTATTTCGTAACACCCAATTTTGCATTTTTTTATTGAGATCTTGTACTTCCAGCCAGTTGTAGATTGGAAGTCCGAAAGTACTTTCAGTAACGAATTCATTACACTTTACGACTTCAAAAGGAGTGCTCAAACCGTCATCCTGAACTTTGTAATCCCCAGAAATTACGCTCACATATCCTTTATATTCTAACCGGATCTGTGCAGAACCGATAATATGTCCTGCAGGATGAAGCGAAACTTTCACGCCATTTATATTGAGAACTTCACCATATTCTACACTGTGACATTCAATATCTTCACTGATTCTTTTATGTAAAATAGGCTTTGTAAAATGATGACAGAGATATTTTTTCATTCCCCAACGTGCGTGATCAGCATGACCATGGGTAATGACAGCCAGATCAACAGGTCGCCAAGGATCGATATAAAATTTTCCCTGCGGACAGTAAATTCCTTTATTTGTAAATGTGATTAACTTCAATGGAGTGGCGTAATTTGGTTTAAATTTACTAACCAAAAAGTCGACCAAATTAATTTTTGTATTTGAAAAAGAATTGTTTTTAGAGAACTTTTATATTATTTTGAAATACTTTTCTGCAAATCACTCCATGCGCCTCCATTATAAACATGATTAAACCCTTTTTCCTTTAAAATATTCTCAACTTTTACACTTCGAAGGCCGTGGGAACAAACGGTAATATAGGTTTTATTTGGATTCAGTTCTGTATATCTTTCTCTGATTGTTCCTAAAGAAATATTTACAGATCCGGAAATTTGCCCCATTTCATATTCTTTTTCAGTTCTTACATCGAGAATAATGGCTCCGTTTTTTATTAAAGTATCCAAACCATTATCAAGTGTTTGGTATTTGTATATTCTGTAAGCAATATAAATGGTCAGAATGACTCCGCAAAAAATTAATATATTTTTCATAGTTTGCTTAAAATTTTTCTGTCAATATAAAATGTTCCAAATGGAATAATACACGCCAAAAGCACTTTCCAGGTTATTTCTTTAAATTTCCACTGTTGCTCAACACCAACACTTAATGTATTGAATAAAAAAAGAAGAAATAATGATCCGTGAATAGGGCCCATCATTTTAACCAATGAAGGATTATCAAGTCCATATTTTAACGGAACAGCGATGAATACTAATGTTAAGAGTGAAATCCCTTCAAGAATGGCAATAATTCTTAATCTTCCAACTTTTGTTTTAAATAAATTGATCATAATTATCTGAAATAAGGTCTGTTAGCAAGTGGGGAAAATGGCCATGGGATGGCAATAAAAATAATAAGTAAAGCAATGAAAAAATAGATCAGCATTGTTTTAAACTTCTCTTTATCAGTTGGTTTTCTTTTTGAAACGGCAGAGCCAATAGTAATTAAAACTATAGCAAGAAGCATTAAAGAAATATGTATTAATCCAAAAAATAAAAGATCTAAAGATTGTTTTGCATCACTAAAATTCTTCCAAAAGTATTTGATAATCGGGCTTTGAGAATAGAATATAATTCCTAAAATTAATTGAATGTGGGCTATTGTTGTCGTCCAATGCCTTACGGTATTATCTGTTTTTGAAAATTCTTTATTTGAAAAATATCCTTTATAGTCAATAAATATAGCATACAAAAGACTCAGCAAAACCAGCCATCGAAAAGTAGAATGCAGAAATGTTAGCGTTTGATACATTATCAAATTTTTAAGATTTGACAAAGTTAAAATAAAAACATACTAATTAGTATGTTTTTTTGATAAAAAATTATTTTAACGTATTAAAATATAGTTTAAGTTGTTGTAAATAAGTTAGGTATGTCGATTTATTATTCTCTAGTTTTCCCAAATTTCTGATTCCCCAATATCCTGAAAGTACAAAAATGGCAATTCCTTTTGCATTTAAATTGGTCTTTATTGTACCATTTTCCATCCCTTTTTCAATAGAAAGAATCATTGCATTTTCCCATTGCTTAGATAATTCGTTTAATGCTTTTGTAAATTCTATATTCCACGGAGCCATTTCCTGAGTAAAATTAGAAGCAGGGCAACCGTATTCAACCTTCAAAAATTCATTATCGATCAACAAATGATACATCATATTGTAAATATTATCTAAAGGATTTTCATCATTTCGTAATGGTTGGATAAAATTATTCTTAAAGTTTGGAATCATTAATTCATTAATAATTGCCAAACCCATTTCGTCTTTTGTTTTGAAATGATAATAGAAAGCCCCTTTTGTCACCTGAGTGGTCGCAATAATTTCATCGACACTAGTTGTCTGATAACCTTTGGTATAAATCAGTTCAAATGCTTTCTGAAGAATATTTAATCGTGTAGCTTCGGACTTTTTCATAAAAAACGAATGATATTTTACAAAGAAACGACATTTAAAATAAAAAAGAAAAGGAGTTGCAAAAGCAACTCCTTTATGAAATGAAATTTACGGAATCAGCTTTTCTGTTTTCAATTTTTCAAATAAATCAATGAATGATTGCTCTGTATTTTGATATTCTGAAAAGTCAAATTTTCTGCTGGTTGACATATCGGTCATTACTTCCAAAGGTCTTCCCAAATCAAGGTCGGTATGCCAGGCAGAAGATAATTTATTAAGGTTTTCTTCTCTTAAACTATATTTTTGAGCTATTCCTTTCCAGATTTCAGCATAATTTTCCATTTCTTTTTCTAAAGGTTTAATGGAATTTTCAAATCCTACCGCTTCAATTCCGAACCACTCTGCCAATCTTTTCCAAAGCCATTTCCAACGGAATATATCACCATTTGTAATATTAAAAGCTTGATTTTTTGCTGCTTCTGTTGTTGAAGCCCAAACTAATTGTTTCGCTAAAATTCGGGCATCCGTCACGTCTGAAATTCCGTTCCATTGCTCCAAAGAGCCTGGCCAGATAAATTTACGCCCTGTTTCTCTACAAATACTTGCGTATACTGCCAAAGTGGTTCCCATATTCATCAAATTGCCAACTGCATAACCGATTACGGTGTGCGGTCTGTGGATGCTCCATGTAAATCCGTCTCTTTCTGAAGCTTTATACACTTCATCTTCCTGAGCATAATAAAAATTGGGAAGCGGCAAACGAGGATGCTCCTCTCTCACAGGAGTTTCGGGTAAAGTACCTTCTTTCGCGTAGGCTTCAAACGGTCCTAAATAATGTTTTAAACCCGTAACCAAAGCCACATGCTGTATTGATTTTTTAGGAGATAGAAAATTTAATAAATTTCTCACCAACGCACTGTTTATGCGAATATTTTCCT
>DKLU01000385.1:5574-9774 GCA_002455915.1 Chryseobacterium sp. UBA6632 | reverse complement strand
CATATAAACTTTAAGATTACTTTTTGATTAAAAAAAATTATTCAGGAATATTTTTTGATAACTTTGGTTGATTAACAATTAAACAAACACAAAACTATGAGTTTAATCGACTTACTTACAGGAAATACAGGCAATCAGGTTGCTGATCAGGCTGAAAGTAAATTCGGCATCAGTAGAAATCAAATTATTGCTTTATTGGCGGTGGCTGCACCTTTGATCATTTCTTATCTTAGAAAAAAATCTCAGGATACTAAAGAAGCTGAAGCGCTGAATAATGCATTAGATAAAGATCATGACGGAAGCATTCTGGACGATGTTGCTCAAGCTGATGCAAGACAGGATGAAGGAAATTCTATTTTGAGCCATGTTTTTGGAAATGATAAGCAAAATGTAGAAAACCAACTTTCTCAAAATACAGGAATTTCCATCGATAAAATCGGACCGATATTGGCAATGCTTGCTCCCGTAATTATGGGATATATTGGTAAAGAAAAACAACAGAATAATGTGGGCGCCGGAGATTTAGGAGATTTGTTAAGCGGAATTCTTGGAAATGCTTCTAATCAGGCTCAAGGGCAACAATCAAGCCCATTAAATGATATTTTAGGAAGCGTTTTAAGCGGTGGAAACTCTCAATCTTCAGGTAATCCTTTGAATGACATTCTGGGAAATGTGCTTGGAGGACACAATGCTGGAAATGGAAACTCAAAACAACAAAGCGGTGGACTAGGCGATTTGTTGGGAGGAATTTTTGGAAAATAAATAATTTAATTTTGTATAAAAAAGACCGGAGAAATTGTTCTTCAGTCTTTTTATTTTTGATAGTTTACTTCTTCGATTTGTCTTCTGAAGTTTCAAAGGATTTTGAAGTTTTTCTTGGTCTTCTTTTACCGTAACTTCCGTTGTTGATCTTTCCTCTTCTTGATTTTTTGTCTCCTTTTCCCATAGTAAATAATGTTTGTTGTTATCACGAATTTAAAAAATATCATTTGAAGAAAGCTTACGGAAGCTGTTAAAATTTTTATAAAGTATTCAAATAATGAGATATGCGAAATTTTAATTCTTAATTCTCGTGTTATCATTTTAGCGGAAAATTTACGTTATCTCTAAAATATAAATTCAAATCTTATGAAAACTTCGCAAGATCTATCAAAAAAATAATTTAGCTTTGTATATTCTTATAAAGTTAAATTTTTATGAAAAAAATAATATCTACAAGTTTAGTATTCGGATTTTGCCTTTTTGCCAACTTCCTTTTTGCTCAGCAAATTTCTAAAGAACAAAGGATTGCTTTTCAATCTGACAATGTAGAATCTTTTAAGACTGCCTTTCCAAAAGAAGATTACAATAAATGTATCGCTGTAAAAGAAAGCAGTTATAATCTTTTGGCATACAGTATAAAATACGAGAAAAACAATATTTTCAATTATCTTTTGAATAATGGAGCAGATGTAAACAAAGAATGTGATCATCAAACTCCATTAATGGTTGCCGCGAGATATGGAAAAACTGAAATGGGAAAAATTTTATTGAAAAAAGGAGCTAATAAAAATGCCAAAAACAGTAAAGGAGAAACTGCAAAAGATTTTTCAGCAAAATATAAACATCCTGAATTTGCAACAGTTTTAAAATAATTTAAATCTCATTATATCAAAAACTTCCTTACTCGGAAGTTTTTTTATGTCTAAAATCTGCAAAAATATTATCTTTGCACACGAAAATTAAAGGTTTAAACTATTGAACCTTAAACATTGAACTTTAAACAAACAATTATGTTTCGATCGCACACAAACGGAGAATTATCTCTTCAACATCTTAATGAAGAAGTTACACTTTCAGGATGGGTACAAACCATTCGTGATAAAGGATTTATGATTTGGATAGATCTTCGAGATCGTTACGGAATTACTCAGTTGGTTTTCGACCAAGACCGCTCTACAGCGGAATTGATGGAAAATGCAAAAAAATTGGGACGAGAATTTGTGATTCAGGTTACAGGAAAAGTAATTGAAAGAGTAAGCAAAAACCCCAATATTCCAACAGGAGAAATTGAAATTTTAGTTGAAAAATTAACGGTTCTTAATGAATCTCAGCTTCCGCCTTTCACCATTGAAGATGAAACAGACGGTGGTGAAGAATTAAGAATGAAATACCGTTACTTGGATATCAGAAGAAATCCTGTAAAAGATAAATTGATCTTCCGTCACAAAATGGCACAGAAAGTAAGAAATTATCTTTCAGACGAAGGTTTTATTGAGGTTGAAACTCCGGTTTTAATTAAATCTACTCCGGAAGGAGCAAGAGATTTCGTGGTTCCAAGCAGAATGAATCCGGGACAGTTTTATGCATTGCCACAGTCTCCACAGACTTTCAAACAATTGTTGATGGTGGGCGGAATGGATAAATATTTCCAGATTGTAAAATGTTTCCGTGATGAAGATTTGAGAGCCGACAGACAGCCGGAATTCACCCAAATCGATTGCGAAATGGCTTTCGTAGAGCAGGAAGATGTGATGAATGTTTTTGAAGGAATGACGAAGACATTAATTAAAGATATTACAGGTCAGGAATTCGGAGCTTTCCCAAGAATGACGTTTGCTGATGCAATGCAGAAATACGGAAACGACAAACCAGATATTCGTTTCGGAATGGAGTTCGTAGAACTTAATGATTTAGTAAAAGGAAAAGATTTCAAAATATTTGATGACGCAGAATTGGTTGTCGGAATCAATGTTGAAGGATGTGCAGAGTATACAAGAAAACAAATCGATGAACTTGTTGATTGGGTAAAAAGACCCCAAATCGGAGCTTCAGGAATGGTTTGGGCTAAATTCCAGAATGATGGTGTGAAAACTTCTTCTGTGAATAAATTCTACAACGAGGAAGATTTAGCCAAAATCATCGCGAAATTCGGGGCAAAAGAAGGCGATTTAATGCTAATTCTTTCCGGAAACGAGCACAAAGTAAGAACTCAGCTTTCTGCTTTGAGAATGGAGCTTGGAAACCGTTTAGGATTGAGAAAAGGAGACGTATTTGCACCACTTTGGGTAGTTGACTTCCCGTTATTGGAATTTGATGAAGAAAGCGGACGTTACCACGCGATGCACCATCCTTTCACGTCACCAAAACCTGAAGATATTCATTTATTAGAGACAGATCCTGGAAAAGCAAGAGCCAACGCTTACGATATGGTTTTGAACGGAAACGAAATCGGTGGAGGTTCTATCAGAATTTTCGATAAAGATCTTCAGTCTAAAATGTTTGATCTTTTAGGATTTTCAAAAGAAGAGGCAGAAGCACAGTTCGGATTCTTAATGAATGCCTTCAAATACGGAGCGCCTCCTCATGGTGGTTTAGCTTTCGGATTTGACCGTTTGGTGGCTATTTTGGACGGAAACGAAGTTATCAGAGATTATATCGCTTTCCCTAAAAATAATTCAGGACGTGATGTGATGATCGATGCGCCATCATCGATTGCTGATGAACAGCTTGATGAATTGGAATTACAATTGAATTTAAAAGTATAAATTTGAAGCGGAGATTTTTCTCCGCTTTTTTTATATTGGAAGTATCGATGAATATTGAGGAAATTCAATATTTTTGGACGAAAAATTTATCCATACTAATAACCATGAACGAAAATACAATTATCAAATTTCTTTTTAATGAAAATATAGAAAGGGAAAACCAAAAATTCTTTTTTAAATATGTTTGGAAAAAAAATTTTACTGAAGTAAAAAAAGCAGTAATGTATGCTGTTATTTTTTTAACTATTGGTTTTCTACCATTAAAGGGATTTGATCAAAATGCAATACCTTATATTTTTAAGTATATTGGATTTCTTTATATTGGATATATTTTTCTGTTGATTTATCAATATACACTTTCTAAAAAGAAAACCTATAAAATAATCGAAGAAAATATCAAAGATTTTAAAAACAGTACTGATCAAACTGTTTGTATTATTTTAAATGAAACTTCTTTAGAAATTAAAAGTACTTTTAATACATTTAGTTCAATTTGGGAGAAAACTAGCTATAAATTTGTGGATGATTATCTTATTGTACAAATGTTAAAAGGTAGCTTAAATTTTGTTTTTACTAAAACTGAATTCGATAATTCAGATTATGATATTTTATTAAATTACCTTCAAAACCGTTCTAAGCAACAAAAATAATTATGGCAACTTCGCCACCAAAC
>DKLU01000385.1:0-5492 GCA_002455915.1 Chryseobacterium sp. UBA6632 | reverse complement strand
AAATCAAATAAATCATTTTCCATTTAAAATTCGGAACGATCGTAAAAGAATTTCCGGCATTTACGATGAATTTTGCAACGTAATCAGGTTCCATAATCAAAGATTCATTCAATTGTAAACCTTTATTTATTTTTGTTCGGATATAGCCTATGACCAAAGCATTGACTTTTATGTTTCTTGAAGCCAATTCCTGTCGCAAACCTGCCAAATACGTTGTAAAAGCAGCTTTTGTACTTCCATAAACAAAATTACTTTTTCTTCCTTTCACCCCTGAAAGCGAAGATAATCCGATGATTCTTTCTAAATTTTCATTGGTTTGATCTGTGGCTATAATATTTAAGATAGAAACAGCACCCATATAATTCACCAACATCATTTGCTGAGCTCCTTTGAAGTCTTTTAAAGCCTTTTCGTTATCCACTAAAAATCCGGCAGCGTACACGACAATATGAGGTTTTACAGGAAGTTGATCGTAAAATTTTTGGTGTGAATCAAAATCAACAGAATCAAATGACAGAATCGTCACTTTTGAACTAAAATTATTTTTCTGAACAAATTCGTCTAAAGATTGTATATTTCGGGAAGCTGCAATCACTGAAAATCCTTTTTGAATATATTGTTGGATGGCTTGCTTGGCTACATCGGAATTTGCGCCTAGAATGAGAACGGTTTTGTTTGTGTTTTGATTCATGCAGCAAAGATATTTTTTTAACACGAATTTCACTAATGTTTTTCACTAATGGACACTAGTAATAATGGATTTTAAATTTTTAATAAGGCTTCGACTCCGCTCAGCCTGACAATGTTAATACTATTTCGTTATTCATTATTATGCACTGTCAGGCTGAGCCCGCCGAAGCCCTTTATTTTTTCATGTAAAATGATAATCTTAGTTGAAGTAATAACAAAGATACAAAATGACAAACTTGGATATTACAAATACTGCTAAAATTAAGTTAGTATAGATTATAAAAAGTTTCGGCGGGGTGAGCAAAGCTCGCCCCGCCGAAACGAAATATCTTTCAAAAAAGAAAAAATTAGTTTTTCTCTTCGATTTCTTTTTTATCTGCAGGCTTATCTGCTGTTTTTTCAGTAGCTTTAGCTTTATCTCCAAAACGGGCTTCTGTAAATTCTCTAGAAATAGCTGCTTTTTCAAATTTCAATTTTCCTGATAATGTTTCAATTACGAAACCATCTTCCTGAACCTGAGCAATTCTTCCGTGAAGACCTGAAGTAAGCACTACTCTAGTTCCCACTTTTAAGTTTTCCTGAAAGTTTTTCTCCTGCTTTGCTTTTTTTTGCTGAGGTCTTATCATCAAGAAATAAAACCCAACAAACATCACTCCCATCATGATCAACATCATAGGAGATGAAGATCCTCCCGGAGTTGCCTGTAAAAATATTGATAACTGGTTCATGATATTATGGTTGAATATTCGCAGTGAATGTTAATTTAATAGGCGCTTTTTCTACATTCGCATATACATCAGCAAATTTGCTTACGTTTCCGTCGAAATTTGAAGAATCAAAATGCAAAGTAATTTTTCCTTTTTTACCTGGTAAAATTGGATCTTTCGTGAAGTCAGGAGCAGTACATCCACATCCGGGCTTTACTTCAGAAATTACCAAAGGATTTGTTCCCGTATTTGTTACTTCATATACGTGCTCTACTTTGTCTCCTTTTTTGATATTTCCAAAATCGAAGTTGCTTTCAGAAAGCGCGATTGAAGTAGATGGCTGGTTAGAAACCGGAGCAGCAGCCGTTGCATCAGCAGATACAGGAGCCACAGCAGAATCAGCAGGAGTTGCAGTTGCAGCCGTAGAATCTGTAGCTACGGCATCAGCAGCCTGAGCTTCTGTGTTTTCTTTTTTACAAGAAACTAAACCAAAGCCTATGATAGATAAGGCGATAATTGATAACGTCTTTTTCATATTTAAAATATTTATATTCTATTTAAATCTTTACAATATTTATCTAAAATACCGTTGATGAAGATATTCGAACGGTCTGTTGCAAATACTTTTGCAACCTCAATATATTCATTAATAATAACTCTTGAGGGGGTAAAAGGGAAGTTGTCCAGCTCCGCGATCGCTGTTGATAAGATTACTTTATCCATTAAAGAAACTCTTTCCAGATCCCAGTTTTCTAATCTTTCAGCAAGCTTTTTTTCGTTAGTTTCCCAACTGTCTAGGGTATTTCTAAGAAGCTTCATTGCGAAAGTTTTATCTTCTTCATCTTTAATCATTTTAATTAAAGTTCTGCTTTCTTCATCTTCTTTCAGGAAACCGATTGTTTTTTGAACCATTGAATTCGCGATGTGAATATCGTCGTACCAGGAAAGTTCCTTATCACCAAGATAATCATGGAAATCATCATTTTCAGCAATATATCTTAAAAATAATTTTCCGATAAATTTTTGGTCAGCTTCAAAAGAATAACCTTCTTCTTTCATGAAATCCTGATAACGTTTCCCGGCTGTCATTCTCTGGAAGGTTTTCACCAACAGATCATCATGCAAATCCCATTTCAACTGCTTGTGTTGTCCGGTAAAAAATAATCTCTCAGGGTTTTCTTCAAGCTTAATTAATACCTGATTGTTGATGAATTTCTGGTTCGGATTTACATCAGCATCACTTTTAATATACTTATTCTTTCCAATCTCAATTTGGTGTTCAGCCAATTCTTTAAGAGAAACCAAGAAGTTTAGCTGGTAGATATAGAGATGATAGATTTTCTCTATTCCGGCAAACATGTTTTTCTCTAAAACATCAAACTTTACAGGATTCTGGTAATAAGAATACACAGTCTGTACTACTTTTTCACGGATTTGTCGTCTTCCTAACATTCAAAGAGCTTTTTAATGGCTGCAAAGATACAAAATTTAAAATTGATGAAATTCGTAATCTGATCACATTTTCGTAATTTTGTAAAACTATATGAAAGCGCTTAAAACTTTAAACCCTTATTTTTTAAAGCACAAAATATTATTATTTTGGGGGGTATTATTCATCATTGCCAGTAATTTTTTCAACATATATAAAGTTCAGTTTGTAGGAAAATCGGTCGACGAACTTACAAAAAACGGAAATCTTGGCTTTAATAAACAAGTCCTGATTTATGTTGCCATTATTGTCGGTTGTTCTTTACTGACGGGATTTTTCACCTTTATGATGCGACAAACCATTATCGTTGCATCCAGAAGAATTGAATATGAACTGAAAAATAAAATCTACAGACATTATCAGGATCTTTCTTTAACGGATTATAAGCAAACAACGATTGGAGATTTAATGAACCGATTAAGCGAAGACGTGGTTGCCGTAAGAATGTACCTTGGTCCCGGAGTAATGTATGTTGCCAATTTGATTTTTTTGGTGATTATCACAGCAATTTATATGGTAAAAACCGACGCGTCGATGACCGCCTGGACGTTGTTGCCACTTCCGATCTTATCGTATGCCATTTATAAGGTAAGTTCAATTATCAATAAAAAGTCGATGATCATGCAGAAAAGCCAGTCTGCTATTTCCACTTTTGTACAGGATAGCTTTTCGGGAATTCGTGTGGTAAAATATTTTGCCAGAGAAAAATATATCGAGAAAAATTATGGCGTAAAGGTTACCGATTATCAGAATAAGGCATTAGATTTAGCAAAAACAGAAGCGTATTTCTTTACCATTATTTTATTTGTAATCGGTTTGCTGAATGTTGCCATTATCTGGATCGGCGGACAAAAATATATCGCCGGAGAATTAAGCATCGGTAAGATTGCCGATTTCTTCATGTATATCAACACCCTGATTTTCCCTTTCTCTATGGTTGGTTGGGTAACTTCTGTTAATCAGAGAGCGGAAGCATCCATGCAGAGAATTAATGAATTTATGGATAAAAAATCTGAGATCGTAAATAAAAATTATGAAAATTATACGATTAAAGGTGAAATTGAATTCAGAAACGTTTCATACGTGTATCCGAATACAGGCATCAGAGCGCTTCATAATTTAAGTTTTAAAATAAATGCCGGAGAATCTTTAGCCATCATGGGAAAAACCGGAAGTGGAAAATCAACGATTGCCTTGCTTCTTTGCCGTTTGATCGATCCTACGGAAGGTGAAATTTTAATCGACGGAAAAAACCTTAAAGATCATAATTTAGAAAACTACAGAAATTTCATTGGCTATATTCCTCAGGAAAGTTACCTCTTCTCAGACTCCATTGAAAACAATATTGGTTTTGCCATCGATAATCCGTCTCATGAAAGAGTGGTAGAATATGCTAAAATTGCCGACGTGGATAAAAATATTGTTGAGTTTAAAGAACAGTATAAAACACTCGTTGGTGAGCGTGGAGTGATGCTTTCGGGAGGTCAGAAACAGAGAATCTGCATTGCCAGAGCCTTAATTAAGAACCCCAACATCATTATTTTTGATGATTCCCTGTCTGCTTTAGACACCGAAACGGAACAGAATATTCTCGAAAATATCGATAGAAAAATCAAGAATGCAAGTTCCATAATCATCACACACAGAGAGTCTAGTGCTCAGAGAGCAGATAAAATCATCAACCTTAGTGAAATTAGCAATTCTGTAACTGCTTAGCCCTTTTATTCTCAATTGTTAAATAAATCATAAAAAAAATTTTGTGATTAAAAGAAAACTTTTATATTTGTTCTTAACAAGATTAAAAAATATCTAACAATGAGTGAATACAAGGAGCGCCATGAAAATGAAATTTTCACAAAGGTGTTAAAAGCAGGGAGAAGAACTTATTTCTTTGATGTGCGCGAGACAAAAGCAGGAGATTATTATCTTACGATTACAGAAAGTAAGAAAAATTTCGGAGAGAATGGAGAAGCTACATTCGAGAAGCACAAAATTTACCTTTACAAGGAAGATTTTAAAAGTTTTCAGGAGATGTTTAATGAGTCCACAGATTTCATCATTAACGAGAAGGGTGAGGATGTAATATCAGAAAAACATGACAAAGACTTCAAAAGCAAATCTTACACAATAGATTCTGACGACGAAGTTTAAAAAAAGAATAATTCTAAAAACACAAGCATCTGAAAAAGGATGCTTTTTTTATCTTCAAAAACCGAACAATTCACTTATTATAACAAAACGGTACACTATTGAAAGTGTACCGTTTTTGTTTTTTGGAGGGAAGATGGAGGCCTAAGGCAGGAGGTATAATCAGGTCTTAACATTTAAGATGATACAACTTTCATAGATAACCATAATAAACTTCCAGCTTCCTTTCTTCCATCTTCCCACCTAATCTCACACAAATTCTCTCTTAATTTGAGAAAGTATTGTAGGATCCTGTATTTCGTTGTCTTTGGCCAGTAATAAAACTTTAGACAAAACCTCAGCAGATTTCGGATCATCATCCGCAAAAGGCAGGAACAACCTTCCTCTGTGCTGCGAATGAACAGGCAAAATAGACAAATATTTCCCCGGAACCTGATGCACCACCGCACTTCCCAAAT
>DKLU01000384.1 GCA_002455915.1 Chryseobacterium sp. UBA6632 | reverse complement strand
ACTTTTAGTTTTTTGTTCATTTTTATATCAATTTAAAATTGATTCTATTTTATTTGATAGGATTTTCATCCTATCCTGATTTAAGTCGTCCCTTCGGGCCTCCATATTTTTTTATTTTAAGCAATGTCGTTTATTTCGGCAATGCTTTGTTTTTTGCCCATTCCTTCTTCATCGTAAATCTGAATTCTGGAGCTGATATTCAGGATAATTCCTAACTGCAAATATGTTACCAGCATTGAGGTACCTCCGTAACTTATCAGTGGCAGCGGTTGCCCTGTAACAGGAATTAAATTGACTGCAACTGCAATATTTACAGAGAGTTGTATGAAAATCATCACACCGAGACTGAGAACGAGCAATGAACCGAAAAAAGCGGGCATCTTGCTGGCTATCATTACGATACGAATCATCATGATTAAATATAAACTGATCAGGAAAACAGCGCCAATTACGCCATATTCTTCTACAATTACCGCGAAAATAAAGTCGGAGGCAGACTGTGGAAGCATTTGCTTTAAAGCACTTTTCCCTGGTCCCATTCCGGTAATTCCACCGTGAACGATGGCTGCTTTCGCCTGCATTACCTGATAGTTTTTAGCTTTTACACTTTCATCATCTACATCGGTTGTTTTTGCTTTGCTTGATGTAAATGTTTCGATACGACTCATCCATGTGTGAACACGGTTTCCGCCGATCATATTGGTATTTAAAGCAATCAATAAAAAGAAAACAATCGCCACGAATGATGCAGAAATGAATCCTGCAATATATTTCCAGTGCAATTGGCCTATAACCAAAACAACTACGGAAACCATTAAGATCATTAATGCCGTAGAACCGTTATCTTTTGCAACCAAAACGAAAACCAATAAAATAGGTCCGAAAATGTACATAATGTTCTCAATCGGAAGCCGTTCTCTGGTTATCTTTTTAGTTAAATATCTACAGAGATAAATAATCAACATTAAAAAAGCGAACGACGACGGCTGGAAAGAAATTGGCGTTCCCGGAATTTTTAACCATCGGGAAGCACTCGCTCCATCAATAGTTTGCCCGGTAAACATGGTGACTACCAATAAGACGATCATTAAGCCGAGCAAAATACTGCTGAGCTTTCCGATGTATTCGTATTTCACCATTCCTACTATTCTCATGATTCCCAAACCTAAGACTACGAAGAACATATGCTTGATAACGTGACCTGTTGTGGTCCCGTTATTCACGATATATTCCAGATTCGAACTTGCAGAATAAACAGGGAAAATAGAGAAAATGGAGATCACAAGAATGACCATCCAAAGTACTTTATCGCCCTTCAGGAATTCAAATCTGTTTTCTGTATCTTGTTCGTTCATATGTTCTGCTATTGGCTATTGGCTTTTAAAACCTGCTCTTTAAACTGTCGACCTCTGTCTTCATAGCTCTTGAATAAATCAAAACTTGCGCAACAAGGAGAAAGTAAAACTGTATCTCCTTTTTTAGCCAAAGACTTTGAAATCTCAACCGCTTTTTCCATGCTTGATGTGTCGTAAATAAACTCTTTTTTGTCTTTAAAGAAATTAATAATCTTTTCATTATCAATTCCTAAACAAACAATTGCTTTTACTTTTCTTTTAACTAAATCCTCAATCTCGGAATAGTCATTTCCTTTATCTAAACCTCCAACAATCCAAACGGTCGGAGTTTTCATGCTTTCTAACGCGTAATAAGTTGCGTTCACGTTGGTTGCCTTGCTGTCGTTGATGTATTTTACGCCATCAATTTCAGAAACAAATTCCAGTCTGTGCTCAACCGCCTGAAAAGTCATTAATGAATTTCTGATGCTTTCATTGTTGATTTTCAAAATCTTACCCGCAATTGAAGCCGCTAAGCTGTTCGCAACATTATGATTTCCAATTAATGATAGCTCATCAATTTTCATGGAGAAATCATCTTGAATTTTAACCTCTATTTTATCTTCATTTATAAAACCTCCTTCCGCTAAATGTTCTTTTGTTGAAAAAGGAATCATTTTCGCCTTAACTTCTAGCTTTTCAAGGATATTTTTACTCATTTCATCATCTTTATTGTAGATGAAGAAATTATCATTCTCTTGATTTTCAGTGATTCTGAATTTCGCTAAAGCATATTCTTCATAATTGTAATTGTACTGATCGAGATGATCCTGAGACAAATTCAACAATAAAGAAATATAGGGTCTAAAATTCTGAATATCATCTAATTGGAAAGAACTTACTTCCAAAACATAATATTCATGGTTTTCATCGGCAACCTGTTTTGCAAAGCTGTACCCGATGTTTCCGCCTAAACCTACATTTAATCCGTCATTTTTCAGGATATAATAGATTAAAGATGTAGTTGTTGTTTTCCCATTACTTCCTGTAATTGCAATGATTTTAGCATCGGTAAACTCCGAAGCAAATTCAATTTCAGAAGAAAGCCTGATGCCTTTTTCCTGAATTTTTTTAATCATTTCCGCTTTTTTCGGAATTCCCGGACTTTTTACGATCCAGTCTGCATTCAAAATTCTTTCTTCATCGTGATTCTCTTCCTCAAACTCAATTCCGTTTTCAAGAAGAAACTGCTTATAATTATCCTTAATAGCTCCTTTGTCTGAAAGGAAAACTTCCATACCTTTCTTTTTAGCCAAATAAGCAGCACCACAACCGCTTTCTCCTCCTCCTAGAACAACTATTTTCATACTTTTTTGCTTTATGCCATAGGCTCTAAGCTTTAAGCCAAATGCTTACCGCTTATTGCTTACTGCAGTTTTTTTATCTCATCTTCAGTGTTATCAGACAAACAATTGCCAGAATTACTCCTATAATTATCATTCTGTTTACGATTTTACTTTCGTGGAAACCGTCTTTCTGATAATGATGGTGTAATGGAGACATTTTGAATAATCTATTATTTTGAGCATATTCCAACCCATGTTTTCTTTTTCTATATTTAAAAACAACTACCTGAAGCATTACAGATAGATTTTCAATTAAAAAGATTCCGCATAACACGGGAATCAAGAGCTCTTTTCTTAAAATAACCGCTAAAACGGCAATAACGCCACCTAGCATTAAACTTCCTGTATCTCCCATAAAAACCTGTGCAGGATAGGTGTTGTACCAGAAAAATCCGATCACGGCACCTACCATGGCAACGGCGAAAATGGTGGTTTCTCCCATATTGGGCAGGAACATAATATTCAGATAATCTGCAAAAATGATGTTTCCGGACACATAGGCGAATAAGGCCAAAACAAGAAGAATGACGACACTTGTTCCTGCGGCGAGACCATCAATCCCATCTGTAATATTGGCTCCGTTTGACACGGCTGTTACGATGAAAATGACAATCGGGATAAAAACAATCCAAGCCCATTCGTGAGCATCTTTGTCATTCATCCAGAATAAAATTCCACTATAATCGAATTCGTTATTTTTTGTAAATGGAACGGTAGACACAGTGATTTTTTCTGTTGGCATAAAATTCTGTTCAACATTATTTCTGTTCACTACTTTGGCATCTGCATATTTTCTTTTAACCGTAATGTCAGGATGGAAATACATTGTAACTCCGATAATTAACCCTAATCCGACTTGCCCGATGATTTTAAATTTACCACTTAAACCATCTTTATTTTTCTTGATTTTCTTTAAATAATCATCCAGAAAACCAATGGCACCCATCCAAAGCATGGAAACCAATAAAAGAACGATGTAAACATTTGTAATTCTGGTAAATAGCAATACAGGAATGATTGTAGCCAAAATAATGATAAGACCTCCCATTGTAGGAGTTCCTTCTTTTTGTTTTTGACCGTCTAGACCAAGATCACGAACCAATTCACCCATCTGTTTTGTTCTCAGATAGTTGATGATTCTCTTACCATAAACAAGAGCAATGATCAAAGAAAATAAAACAGCCATCCCTGCTCGGAAAGAAATGTATTTCAACATTCCCAATCCTGGAACGTGGATTCCGTGGGCGGTTAAATATTCGTATAGATAGTATAACATTCTTTTATTTTTTATAAATGATAAATAATTATTGATGAATGATAAAAATCAATTAAGATTGATCAATTATCGATTATAAATTTTTACTTACTCATTAATTTCCAAAGCTCATTAATTGTCTCTTTGTCGTCAAAATGATGTTTTACACCATTTATCTCTTGATATGTTTCGTGACCTTTTCCGGCTACAAGAACGATATCTTTAGGTTCTGCAAACTTTATCGCCATTTTGATGGCTTCTTTTCTGTCGGGAATCGAAGTGTATTTGCTGAAGTTCTGAGGTTCAACACCCGCTTCAATTTCCTTTATGATTACTGCCGGATCTTCTGTTCTTGGGTTGTCTGAAGTGATGATTGCCAACGTCGATTTTTTAGTGGCAATATTCCCCATTTCAGGTCTTTTGGAGTGATCTCTGTCGCCTCCGCATCCGAAAACCGTGATTAACCTTTCGTTTTTTGTTCTGATATCATTAATGCTGTCCAAGATGTTTTCTAAAGCATCCGGAGTGTGCGCATAATCTACAATGAAGAAAATTCCACCATCTGATTTGAAAGTTTCAAATCTTCCGGAAACTCTTTTTAACTGACTGATCGCCTGCAAAATTTCATCCTGTTCAAAACCAAGTTCAGAAGCAATTCCAAAAACCAATAGTAAATTGTATACATTGAATTTTCCAGTCAATGTCGTCCAGAATTCTTTTCCGTTGAAGTTCAGCAACATTCCGTTGAAATCAACTTCCAGAGATTTTCCGTGGAAATCTGCCATTGTTTTCAAAGCATAAGACCTTTTCGTTGCCTTTGTATTTTGAAGCATTACATTTCCGTTTTTGTCATCCACATTTGTGATGGCAACGGCTGTATCTTCCAATTGATCAAAAAATCTTTTCTTCGTTTTTAAATATTCATCAAACGTTTTATGATAATCTAAATGATCGTGCGTTAAATTCGTGAAACCAGCTACTTTAAAATGAAGCCCTTCGATTCTGTTTTGAGCAATTCCGTGAGAACTCACTTCCATGAAAGCAAATTCGCAACCTTCCTCAACCGCCTGAGCTAAGATTTTATTAATGGTAATAATATCCGGAGTCGTATGCGTTGCCGGAATTACCTGATCTCCAATTCTGATTTCAACCGTAGAAAGTAAAGCAGAATCGTAACCTAAGTTTTTAAACACATCAAAAAGCAGGGTAGAAACAGAAGTTTTTCCGTTGGTTCCTGTAACTCCAATTAATTTTAATTTTTCAGAAGGATTTCCGAAAAAATTAGAAGCTAAATGTCCTAAAGTTTTAGATGAATCTTTTACTTTAACGTAAGTCACATTTTCATCCAGATTTTCAGGAAATTCTTCGCAAACAATTGCTGTTGCTCCTTTTTCAACCGAAGATGCAATAAATGAATGTCCATCCACAACCGTTCCTCTCATTGCGATGTACAAAGAGTTTTCCGTAACCTTTCTACTGTCGAAAACCAATTCGGAAACCTCACGAGTGTCGTCACCGTGAATTTCTAATACTGGAATTCTTTTTAATAATTCATTTAACTGCATTTCCTTGATGCTTTATATTTTTTAATCGTTCCTTCTTATTCTATAAGTCCATAAGTTTCACTTACGGCTATTGATATTGAACCCTTCGGGGTCGTTATTTCTTCTTTATTAATAGGATTTTCATCCTATTCTTATTTAAATCGTCCTTTCAGGACTCTTTTTTAATTCTGCAGAGACAAATAAATTCTCTGGTTTTTACTGATCGTTGTACCTTCCAGCGGGAATTGTTCGGTAATTCTTCCAACTCCTTTAAAATCTACACGATATCCTAAATTTTCCAGTTGTGGGATCACGTTTTTACCGATTAATCCGACTACACTTGGCATTTGTTTATTGTTAACTGCTATTTTTACATTAGGTTCCACCATTTTGCTAAGGTTTACCTTTTTGTCGACAAGCATTTCTTTTTCAATGTTTTGTGGCGTTTTTAAGAACGTTTTTCCTGCAATTTCTTTAAACACCGGTGCGGATACGGTTCCTCCGTAAAATCCTTTAGAAGTATTCGGCTCGCTGATCATGACGTAACAGGTATATTTCGGATTATCAGCCGGATAGAAGCCTGCAAATGATGCACGATACTTCATCGGACCAGGCAACCAATATTCAAATCTTGCCGTTCCTGTTTTCCCTGCCATTTTTAAATTTGGTGTGAAAATGCTTCGTCCTGTTCCTTTTTCCACAGCTTTTGTTAAAGCATTGGTCATCATTTTAATCGCCTTTTCAGATGCCATTCTGTTAACCATTACTTCCGGTTTTGCCTGATACATTACTTTGCCATCTTTCATGATTTTATCGATGAATAAAGGCTTCAGCATTTTACCATTATTAGCAACTCCGTTATAGAAAGTTGCTAATTGTAATAAATTGATGTTTGATGAATATCCGTAAGCAATTGACGCTAATGTGGCAGCATTCCATCTTTTATTTTGTGGAGTTACGATCTTCGGTTTGGTAATTCCTGGAAGCTCGATCTCCATTTTATCAAATAATTTCCAGCGTTTCAGATGATCTAGGAAAATCTGAGGTTTTTCGGCGTAATATTTTGTAATCAGTTTGGCTGTTCCTACGTTGCTGGATTTTGCCAAAACATCACTGATGTCATATGTTCCTCCGCCGTGGCCGTCGGAAATTCTTTGTTTTGCATAGACCCAAACGCCGTTTCCTACATTTACGGTTGTATTTTCATCAATAAAACCATCATCCATCGCGGCTAACAACGAAATCGTTTTAAAAGTAGAACCAGGTTCAATATTATCTTTTAAAGCGTAATTATAAGAATCGACATAATTTCCGTCTTCATCTCTTCTTAAATTAACCAAAGCGCGAACTTTCCCGGTTTCAACTTCCATCACCACCACGGTGCCGTGTTTTGCTTCGAAATTAATCAGCTGCTTCTGCAAAGCGGAATGTGCAATGTCTTGAATTCTAAGATCTAAAGTAGTGTAAACATCTTCGCCATCCACAGGTTCCTGAACTTTCCAGAAATCAATCGGCTTCCATTGAGAAGAGTTGATTCTTTGTTCTAATCTTTTCCCGTCGGTTCCTCTTAAATATTTAGAAAAAGCACCTTCAAGCCCCGCGGTATGTTCGCCATCATCCATTCCGATGGTTCCTGCTCCGATTTCGGAAGTTGCCAGTTCTCGTTTGTAGTTTCTGTCAACGATAAAACCACCTTTATTTTTACCTTTATTAAAAATCGGGAAATTTCTGATTCTATCGTACTGATCAAAGTCGAGACCTTTTACCAAAGTATAATACTGGTTTTTCTTTTTTCTTTGCTCGTCGAATTTTTTTCTGAATTCAATTTTAGACTTTCCGAACATTTTGCTTAAAGAATCCGTTAAAGCGCCAACATTATTCGTATAAATCGTGTCTTTCATCGTTTTGAAATCTAGATAGATATCATAACGCATTACCGTTGTTGCCAGAATAGAACCGTCTGATGCAAATAAATTACCACGTGCTGCTTTTAAAGTTGCTTCGCGGTAATTTTTATTAATGTAATCGTCTTTAATTTCCTGAACATTGGTGTTTTGCAAGATGACGATTCTCGCAAGGAACATGACAAATACGCACAAAGCTACCACTGCGAAGAGGTAGCCCCACCTTAAGGTATTTTTACGCTTGTTATCGTATTCACTTGGCTTTTGCATCTGTACTGTCCAGTTTTATGAGCAATTTATGAGGGTGATTTTCCAAGGTCATCAAAGAATCCTTTGCAACCTCTTTCCCCAGCTCCGATTCCATTTTTACTTTTATCAGCTTACTTTGTGCGTAAGCGTTTCTCGATTTATATTCTTCTGTTTCTTCTTTTAATGTATTTACGATTTTGATCTTTTTATTCACCAAATGGTTGGTGTAGATCATCGCCATCATCAGCACAAACAACAATAAAAAATACTTGTAATGTACTTTTATCTCATCACGATTCAGGAAATTACCTTTTATAATGTCTATAAAAGTTAACTTTTTCTGAGGGCGATTTGTTGTTGCTCTTTTTGCCACAGACTTTGTCTGATTTATTATTATTTAATTGTAGTTTTTATAACCACCCCGTCAAAAATTCTTTGAATTTTCGCCACCCCTCTACTGGAGGGGAATTTTTCAGGACTGACTATCATTAAAGTAAAAGACTTAACCCTAGCCCTGATAGAAACGGCATCCTTTTTTGTTG
>DKLU01000244.1 GCA_002455915.1 Chryseobacterium sp. UBA6632 | reverse complement strand
TGCTGTGGCATCCATCCCTTTCGGACTGGGAGCATTAATGACAACTTCTGCAAAAGCAGAAACGGTAACCACTACAGATTCAAGCTTATTTAAAAATGCATTAACGGATGCCCTTCAATTGGCTTTAGTTCTTGAATATCTTGAAAATGAATTTTATGCCATGGGATTGGCCGCGGGAACATTAATTCCTAACGGAGACCGAGCAGTTTTTATGCAAATTTCAAAACATGAAGCAGCCCACGTCAATTTCTTAAAAAGTACTTTAACTTCTTTAGGAACGACCCCGGGAGCAAAACCTACTTTTGATTTTACCGCAAACGGGAGCTTCTCCCCTTTCACAGATTATAGTCAGTTTTTGGTTCTGGCTCAGGCTTTTGAAGATACTGGAGTTAGGGCCTACAAAGGCCAGGCAGGAAATGTGATGTCTAATAAAGCTGTTTTGCAGGCTGCATTACAAATTCATTCAGTGGAAGCAAGACATGCCTCTCAGGTGCGAAGAATGCGTGCTAACAAAGGCTGGATAGAACTTGCAGACGGCGGAAATATGCCTCCTGCAACAAATGCCGTGTATGCTGGCGAAGATGTGACCAATCAGGCAGGATTCAATACTGCAACGGCTTTTGGAGCTGCAGCAGGTTCTGCCGCATATGATGAAATTTTAACAGGAAGCGATGCTCAAACCATAGCATCTTTGTTTATTGTATAGTGATATTAATATTTGGTGAGAATCCTTTCTCGTTTTGAGAAAGGATTTTTTGTTAAAAATAAAAGACTGACCTTAGCGTCAGTCTTTTTATTCGCTTTTTTATTCTGCTTTATTTTTCAGCGCCATCAAAAGCCCATAAGCTCCTTTCTGAACAATCTTTTTATCATTCAAATTGTCGGCTTTCAAAATTTCCGTGAATTGATCGTCAGAAATCCCCACATTCACAGGAATCATCTTATATTTCTTGTTCCCTAAATCTTCAAAAATATAATTTTTACTCTCAAAAGAAACCACAGATTCATTAGGTAATCCAATCGTAAATCTACTGTTAATCGTCACTTCTGCATTAATGTACATTCCTTTGATGAACTCAGGATTTGATGCTGAAAGTTTTGAGACAGCAATTGACGAACCGCCATTTTCAATACTCGGAACGATACTTACAATTTTAGCTGTCGATTTTTTATCCGGATTTTGGTTGTTGTACACTAAGATCTGCTGTCCGATTTTTATGTCATTTACATCGTTTTCAAATACTTTTAATTCAAGCAATAATCCGGTTGGATTAATCAATTCAAACAAAGTATCAGAAGGATTAATGTATTGTCCGTTATTCACCAGAATTTTGCTCACAAAACCACTGAAAGGTGCATAAACATTAATTCTACTTCTGATATTGGATGAATTTAATCCTTTCGCATTAATTCCGATAATTCTTAATTTTTCCTCCAAACCTCTCAACGTTGCATTCAATGTTGAATAATCTGCCTGAGCGGTTTGCAAAGTTTTATCACTGGTCGCTTTGGTGATATTCAAATCTTTTTGACGGCTTAAATTCAACCTTGCAGATTCCAACTGCGCTTTCGTCACCAGATAATCCTGTTGCAACTGAATAAATTGTGGATCTTCCACAACAGCCAAAACCTGTCCTTTGCTGAAATGACTTCCGTTAATCACATTAATAGATTTGATATGACCACCCATAATACTGGAAATCGAACTGATATGAGACGGTGCAATTTCAACTTTCCCATTCAGACGAATTAATTTTTGCATTGTTTTTTCCTGAATGGTTGTTGTCGTTAAACCAATCGATTCCAATTGCTTATCCGACATTTGAACCGTATTCTGGTTTTTTTTCTTGAATTTTGTGTTTTCATACACCGTTTTTTCTTCCTCTTTTTTTCCTGAACAAGAAGATAAAATCAGAATTACACTTAAACTAAGGATTGATATATTTTTAAGATACATTTCGTTGTTATTTTGATAGTAAGAAATTAAGTTCTGCGCCAATTTGGTTAAGTATTTCGAGATTATCGATGTAATCAACCTTCGTTTTCACTGCCTGATTTGTCAGAATGACCCAGTTCAGATAATCTATTTCACCGACTTCCAATTGTTTTTGAACCGTCTTTAAAATGGTTTCAGACTTTGGAAGCTGTTTTTGCTCATAATTATCAACAATTTTCAGTTGATTGGTGTAATTATTAATTTGCTGTCCAAATCTATTTTTCAGTTCAATTTCTTTTAATTGATATTGATTTTCCGAAATCGCCACTTTTGCTTTCGTTGCTTTTGCCAAAGCTCGCTGACCTTTCGTAAACAAAGGAATTCCGACCCCGACCTGAACTGCATTAAAACGATTGTTATTCAGGTTTTTCATACTTTGATTCGTATATCCAACCAATAAATCTGGCAACAATTTAGATTTTTCAAGCTGAGCTTCTGCTTCATTGACTTTAATTTGCTGATTTAAATATTGTAATTCAGGATGTTGCTGAACCATTTCTTCTGAAACCTGAAGATTAACATTCATAATCGGCTTATCAGAAATTGGCTGAAATTTTTCTTCCGACTGAAGCAATAACTGAAGCTGGAGTTTGGCAATATTCAAATCATTTTCAAGCATATTCAATTGCGTTTTTGCCTGTTCGTTCTGAATTTCTGCCGTCGATTCCTCCAAAATATTGGTTTCTCCTTTTTTCAGTCTCAAACTCGCTTTTTCCGCAAAACTGCTGTACAATTTGCTGATATATTCAATCACTTTTTTCTTTTCCTGAAGCGTCAGAATTCGGTAGAAAACATCGGAAACTTCCTTTGTTAATTGCGCTTTCGTCAGATTTTGATTGATGACACTTGCATTCCATTCTGCATCCAGCATTTGTTTTCTTTTGGTATAAACCGTCGGAAAGCTGAAACGTTGGGAAATGGAGAAAGAATTATCGGTTTCAATTCCATTAATTTGTCCGATTTGCGCACTCACTTCCGTTTGTGGAATATCAAGATAACTTACCTTTAATTTTTCCTGATATTCAGAAATTAATCTTGAGTTTTTTAAAGTTCCGTTTTGTTGGAAAGCTTTTTCCAGAGCCTGCTCGTAGGTAATGTTTTCCTGCGCATTCATCATTCCGAAGGAAATCAGAAATAAAAATGCGGTCAGTTTTTTATGATTGTTTGAAAATTTCATTGTATTTATTTTTAATGCTATGAGCGCTAAGATTTTTTTAATTGAGACTTTTGATTTTTTCGTTCGCCAAGACGTTTCACTCAGCTAAGATTAACTTCTATTAAACTTTTTCTTTTTACTGATTCGTTCAAATAAGACGTAAAGAATCGGTAAAACGAACAATGTTAAAAGCGTTGCCAACATCAAACCTCCGATAACTACGGTTGCCAAAGGTCGTTGAACTTCTGCACCAGCTCCGTTGCTGATCGCCATTGGTAAAAATCCTAATGAAGCCACGAAAGCCGTCATTAAAACCGGACGAAGACGGATTCTCGTTCCCATCAAAACAATTCGGCTTAAGTTCGTGACACCATCTTTTTTCAGTCGGTTGAATTCTGAAATCAATACAATTCCATTTAAAACAGCGACTCCGAAAAGGGCGATAAATCCAACTCCTGCGCTGATACTGAAAGGCATTCCTCGCAATGCTAAAAAGTAAATTCCTCCAATTGCTGACAACGGAATCGCAGTGTAAATCAGTAAACTATGTTTTACAGAACCGAAGGCGAAGAATAGCAATAAGAAAATCATCACCAACGAAATCGGAACGGCAATTCCTAATCTTGCTTTGGCTTGATTTAAATTTTCAAAAGCACCGCCATAAGAAATGGTATAACCTGCAGATAATTTCAAATCTTTATCAACTTTCTGCTGAAGTTCTTCCACAATACTCTGAACGTCTCTTCCACGAACATTGAAACCAATGACAATCCTACGTTTTGTATTCTCTCTCTGAATCTGATTCGGACTTTCTTTTAATTCCACTTTTGCCAATTGAGACAACGGAATTTGTTCGCCATTCGGAGTTGGAACCAACAGATTCTGAATGCTTGAAATGTCTTTTTTATGCTCATTATCCATTCTTACGACCACATCAAACTTTCTTTCGCCTTCATACAACGCGCCTGCAGTTTGCCCTGCAAAAGCCATATTGATGACTCTGTTGATTTCGGCAACGGAAATATTGTAGCGTGAAAGTTCAGCGCGATTATAATCAATCACGACTTGCGGAGCACCGACAACAGGCTCCAAATACAAATCCTGAGCGCCATTAACGGTTGAAATAATTCCACCTAATTTTTTAGCATAAGTTGCCAAACTGTCCAAATCTTCACCATAAATTTTACAAACGACATCCTGTTTTGCTCCCGTCATCAACTCATTGAAACGCATTTGAACAGGAAATTGAAAACTTGCAGTAAGTCCCGGAATCACTTGTAAAGCTTCATTCATTTTATCAGAAAGTTCAGGAAATGAGTGTGCGGAAGTCCATTCTTTTTTAGGTTTTAAAACGACAATCATATCTCCACCATCCATTGGCATTGGGTCTGTCGGGATTTCTCCGCTTCCGATTTTCATTACGACTTTTTGAACTTCTGGAAATTGTTTTAACAAAATCTTAGCGGCTTGTGTTGTCGCTTTTTTCGTTTCTTCGATATTACTTCCCTGAAGAATTCTCATCTCCACTGCAAAATCACCTTCTTCCAAAGACGGAATAAATTCCCCGCCCATTTTTGAAAGCACGAAAACTGCTCCTGCAAACAAAACAATAACGGTTGCAATGATTGTTTTTCTGAATTTTAGAGCTTTAATCAATAATTTCTGATGACCTATTTCCACTTTTGCCATCACTCTGTCGGAAACATTATCTTTTGTTTTTTTCTTTCGGCTCAATACCAAAGAACTCATCATCGGAATGTAAGTTAATGACAATAAAAACGCTCCAATCAAAGCAAAAGCAACGGTTTGCGCCATTGGTTTGAACATTTTTCCTTCAATCCCCTGAAGCGTAAAAATCGGTAGGTAAACAATTAAAATAATGATTTGTCCGAAAACGGCGCTGTTCACCATTTTTGTCGCTGAGCTGGAAACTTGACTGTCCATTTCAGATTTTGAAAGTATATTGTCTTTTCCGAAATGTTTTTTGTGGGCTAATTGATGCAAAACTGCTTCTACGATAATTACAGCGCCATCGACAATTAGTCCGAAATCTAAAGCTCCGAGACTCATTAAATTTCCGCCGACTCCGAAAATATTCATCATGATAATAGCAAAAAGCATCGCCAAAGGAATGACTGAAGCGACCAATAAACCCGCTCTGAAATTTCCGAGGAATAAAACCAAGATGAAAACGACGATTAACGCGCCTTCCATTAAGTTGGTTTTTACGGTACTAATCGTATTATTTACCATTTTAGCTCTGTCTAAAAACGGCTCAATTACAACACCTTCCGGCAAAGATTCCTGAATTTTATCTAAAGTTTGCTTGATGTTTCCAACAACTTCATTGGCATTTTCGTCTTTCAGCATCATGACAATCGCTCCCGAAACTTCGCCTTTGTCATTATAAGTCATTGCTCCGTAACGAGTTGCAAAACCTATTTTCACCTGAGCCACATCTTTAATATGAACAGGAATTCCTTCTTTTGTATTCGAAACCTGAATATTTCCAATGTCTTCTGCACTTCCTAAAAGTCCTTCACTTCGGATGAAAAGAACGGTTTCTTTCTTTTCGATATACGCTCCACCTGTGTTTTGATTGTTTTTTTCAAGCGCATCAAAAACATCATTTATGGTGATGTTAAAAGCTTGAAGCTGATTGGGATTGATGGCAATCTCGTACTGTTTTAATTTACCTCCGAAACTGCTGACATCGGCAATACCTTTTGTTCCCAATAATTGTCGGCGAATCACCCAATCCTGAATGGTTCTCAATTCAGTTTCATCATAAATATGTTCGTAACCTTTTTTAGCCCGAACAACATATTGAAAAATCTCACCTAAACCTGATGAAATCGGACCTAATTCAGGTTTTCCAATGCCTGCAGGAATATTTTCCTGAACCAATTGCAGTCGTTCCTGAACTTGTTGACGAGCCCAATATACATCAGTATCATCATCAAAAACAATCGTTATCAACGACAATCCGAAACGTGAAAAACTGCGGATTTGAGTAATTCCGCTGATATTGCTGGTAGCCTGTTCGATAGGAAAAGTTACGAGACGTTCGATGTCCGCAGCTCCGTATGAAGGCGCAACAGTAATTACCTGAACTTGTGTACTTGTGATATCAGGCTGTGCATCGATGGGAAGTTTTGTGGTTTCATAAATTCCAAAAAGAATCAGTCCTATGGTAAAAAGACCGATAATGAGTTTATTCTTTACAGAAAACTCAATAATTTTATTTAACATAAAAATTTATTAATTGAATTAAATAGAAATCAACTGCTTTAGGAAAAAATCCTAAAACATTGATATTTAAGTTAAAAATCAATTAACAAAAGCGCGGTGGCTGAAAAATACGGGAAAGATAACTGCTGGAAAAGTCTTTTTCCTGATAAACGGTTGGTTTTTGAGAGATAATGATCTCTTTTATTTTTTCGATGTGAAAAATAATTACGGGAAGTTGAGCGTGAACCATCAAAACAACCGGCGGATTGATAAAAGGAAGCTTTTGATCGGTATCCCAATCTGCATCTTTCTTGTGATTATCATAATGTTCCACCAAAAATTCGGAAACAGTTCCCTGATATTCCATTAAATGCTCTACAAATAAAGGTACTTTCAACACTTCACCAACATTGGTTGTTGCAAGCACATAAATCATTGAACATACTATGGAAAACCATCTCAACATGGCCGCAAAGATAGGGAG
>DKLU01000246.1 GCA_002455915.1 Chryseobacterium sp. UBA6632 | reverse complement strand
AGGTAACAAGCCTTGGAAAAGATAAAAATCTGAATATTTTAACCCCAATGATCGGTGAACCTGTTGATTTGAATAAATCAGACAATGTGTTCAGAATCTGGTGGGAAGATTAAACTATGCGTGCCAGATTTGTTTATATCTTGTCGGGTGATTTTCAAACTGTTGTCTCACAAAATCACACTCAGGATCTACTAATAAATCCTTCTCTTCAACATAGTGTACCAGCTCATCGAGAAGGATTTTTGCATATCCTTGCCCTTCATGTTCTTCCTCAAGTTTTGTGTAGTAAACGATGAGCAATTTACCATCAATTTCTATGGACATATACCCTGCCTTTTTATCATCAATTAATAGCTGCAATTCATCTTGATAAGGTGATATTTCAAATTTTACATTTTCCATACGATTGAGATTTGATTGGTTAAACTTTGATTATAAAAATCATTATCTCCTTTAAAATTACAAATTAAAATAATATAAAGCATTAGTTTTCAGGAATATTTAACGGAATTTATATTTGTTTTAAATTATTTTGAGTACAAAAGATATAATTAAAAAATGTGTTTGAAAAATAATGATAAAGAATGTCAATTACTTACAGATTATTTAACAAATATTGGCAATAGGTACCACATCTTTGGCATTCTAATTGAAAATTCAACAGTAGTTTAATTTAAAATGAAGTGAAATGAAAAAGTTATTATTAACAGCAATGCTTGTCGGAACATTTGGTTTAACATATGCGCAATCAGATTATTATAACGATTATAGAAGGAGTATAACCGATGTCAATTGGCAAAGTGTAATTGCGGATTTATTACTGTCAAAAACTCAGGCTAATGAAATTTATTCTTTGAACGACAGATATCACGATTATAATTCATGGAATAGAGTTTATGTTAAAAATCCAGATCATTGGAGAGACGACAGATATGTGGAGCTTGAAAGAATTATGGGGCGTGAGAAATATTTAAAATTTAAAAATAAATATTACAAAGGTCAAAATCCGGTGGCAGTTTATAACCGAAACAAGAATAACGACAAAAAATATAAACATAATAACAAGAAAGCTTATGTTTATAAAGAAAAGCATGGCAAAGGACATGACCATCATTAATTCAACTATCAACTATACATTCAATTTTCAAACGGCTGGTCATTTGATCGGTCGTTTTGCTTTTTTATTTAATCTGGTCTGTCGTTTCAACGAAGGAGATATTTAGTATTCAAAATAGTCTAAAACTTCCATCATCCAGCTTCCGGCCTCTGAATAATTTTATCAACTTTAATTATTTAAATAATTTTCACATCATTGTTTTGTTTGAATTTTATAACTTTGAACTATGGATTCCAGAGAAACAATAAAAGGTTTTTATGAGCGAAATGCTCACAATCAAAATTTGATATCCGTAATAACACCTGGAGTTGGGCATTTCAATGTTTTTTCACGGGATTATTGCTCATCAATTACGCCTTATAGCCGGAGGGATTATTATAAAATTTCATTGATTATTGGAAAAGGAAAGCTTCATTACGCAAACAAATGGATCTATGTTGATCGGCCTGCTTTGCTGTTCTCAAATCCTGTGATTCCGTATTCATGGGAAGCTGATAATGATGATCAGAAAGGTTTTTTCTGCCTTTTTACCGATCAGTTTTTGCATGATGGCAGCCGTTTGGGCATGCTTCAGGACTCGCTACTTTTCAAAATCGGAGGAACGCCGATATTTTTTGTGAATGAATCTCAGCAGCAAATTATTTCAGATATTTTTATTAAAATGATGACTGAAATTCAGTCAGATTATCTGCATAAATACGATATGTTGCGTGCGTATCTTCATTTGTTGATTCATGAAACAATGAAAATGAACCCCGCAGAAAATTTTGAACCTTATCAAAACGCTTCTCAAAGAGTAGCTTCTTTATTTATGGAATTGCTTGAAAGGCAATTCCCTATCGACAGCCCGGATCGTTTTTTAAAGCTAAAAAGCCCTGTGGATTATGCGGAAAGTTTATCTATTCAAGTTAATTCGCTTAATCGTTCTGTAAAAGAGATTACAGGAAAAACTACGAGTCAGCAGATTATTTCAAGGATTATTCAGGAAGCTCATGCCTTATTAAAACATACCGATTGGAATATTGCTGAAATTGCTTACGCATTAGGCTTCGAAGAACCGTCTTATTTCACTAATTATTTTAAAAAACAAACGGGAATGACACCGAATGCGGTTCGAGTAACGACTGTTTGATTTTTATAATTTTTTGTTTGAATTCTATATCACGATCCTTGAGTTTCAGTTATAATTTTGTCCTATAAATTTTAAATCACAAGCTATCATGAAATTTAGAAAATTATGAAATACAGGCGTGCAGTTATCTGCAATTGGATTAGGATGTATGGGAATGAGCTTTGCGTATGGCCCGACAGACGAGCAGGAAAGTATAAGCACTTTGCATAAAGCATTAGATTTAGGAGTAAACTTTCTTGATACCGCAGATATGTATGGAAACGGTGAAAATGAAAAACTGATCTCCAAAGTTTTGGTTCCGAATCGTGACAAAATTTTTATCGCAACCAAATTTGGGTTTAGATTTAAAGATGGAAAAGCCAGTCATAGCGGTGCTCCCGGCACTTATTTTGACGGTTCGCCGGAATGGATTAAAAAAGCAGTGGATTTAAGTCTTCAGAGACTACAAATTGATGAAATCGATTTGTATTATGCTCACAGAGTAGACCCGAATATTCCGGTTGAAGAAACAGTCGGTGCAATGGCAGATTTGGTGAAAGCCGGGAAAGTGAAATATTTAGGCTTATCAGAAGCTTCTCCTGAGTCTATTAGGAAAGCGAATAAAATTCATCCAATTACCGCTTTACAGTCAGAATATTCGTTATTAACGAAAGATATTGAAAGTGATATTTTGCCAACGATCAGAGAGTTAGGAATTACATTGGTTCCGTATTCTCCTTTGGCAAGAGGGCTTTTCTCAAATATCAATGATGTTCAGAATTTTGGTGACGAAGATTTCAGAAAGTCACTTCCTCGTTATCAGGAAGAATATTTGGAAAATAATAAAAATTTAGCCAGAGAACTTAATGATTTTGCTGCGTCAAAAGGAATAAAAGGAACTCAGTTGGCTTTAGCTTGGGTTTTGAATCAGGGTGAAGATATTATTCCGATTCCGGGAACGAAACGTATCAAATATCTTGAAGAAAATATTGCTGCAGTAAACGTAGACCTTTCACAATCGGATTTAAAAACTATCGATACAATCTTAAAAAAATATCCGAATGTGGGTGAAAGATATAGCGAAGGTTCTATGAAATTAGTGAATAATTAAATCAAAAAAGGTTCTAGAGATTACGGAATTATTTTCTTGAATATTTCAAAAATTATTAAAATTTTCTACAGCCTTTTTTTAACAATAAATCCTCTCAATAAAATGAGAGGATTTATCTTTTTTAATATCAGGAATGCCTGAAAAGTTGTGTGCATTATAAAAGACGTGTGTATTTTATTTTTACTTTAAATTTCTCCAAAAATTAATTCTGGTGTATACAATTTCCTGAACATCAGGTAAGTAACTGAAAGAACTGTAAAGGCTACTATTGCATCAATTGTTGCCGGAAAACCCAATACTGCAATTTTTGAAAAGAAGGCGAAAATAATATCAAAGAACATTCCCGCGAAAACCCATTCTTTCAATCGTAGTAACCGGTTGGGAACTAATAGAACCAAAATTCCTGATAATTTAAATACACCTAAAATATAGATAAAATGCGGTGGATAGCCTAACTGTCGTGTGATATCCCAAACTGCAGGATTTTTTGTCAGTTCAAAGAAACCGCTTGCTCCAAACCAAAGAGACATAAAGATTGCGCCTGACCAAAAGATGATTTTTGTTGTTTTTGTTTTCATTTTTTATTGTTTTAAATTGTTAATTATTTTTTATTTTGAATATTTTTGATTAAAATATTTTGACATAGATGTCGTAAATGTTTTTCACTAATTTCTATGAATGTTATAATTGTGTTTAGAAAGAAGATTTTGTAGAACCCAAGATTTCTCCGGTTTTTACATTTTGAATCATTCCGATAATTTCCCAATTAGCAGGATTGAAGTTTTCCGGTAGTTTAAAGTTCGTTGCTCCTTCTGAAGAATTTTTTAATGAAATTTGATTTTGTTGATGAACAATTTGCCAATGAATCAAATGACGACCTTCATTTTCTCCTCTCTGCACATTAGTGGAAGATTTTTTTTCAATTAGAGTGATTAATAATTTGTTTGAAGAATTATTTTCATCTGTTTTAAAATTAACATTGATTTCTTTCTTGGAAGCTTTAGCGGATAAATCAATTTTAGCATTGTTAGAATTTAAAAAAGCAGTTTGAATTGCATTTTCTACTGCATTTCGATCTGAACCTACAAACTCTTTTTTACCATTAACAATTAACTGAGGTGTATAGACTTGTGATCGTAAAACCTGTGCATATTGCTGCTGTCGTTTCGAGTTTTCGATATTGCTGAATTTATCTTTCCAACCCAGATTATTCCAGTAATCAACATGATAAGCGAGAATATAAACGGGCTGACCCTGATATTGTTTTTCAATGTCACCCATAAGTTGATCGGCGGGCGGACAGCTTGAACAGCCTTCGGAAGTAAACAATTCCAAAACAACAAAGCCTTGATTATTAAGAGTTAAATTTTGATGAATTTCTTCAGTTTTATCGGTGCATGAAAAAGCTGAAACGGTGAACATAATGGCTACGAAAGCGGCGGTTCCTATTAGATTTTTAAGTATCATTTCTTTTAATTTGATTCAAAAGTAGATACCCTGAAGATGCAAAAGAATACAAAAAAGGTTCAACCGGACAATTTGTGAGGTGAACCTGTATTTTATAAACTTTAATTTTTTAGATGGAGAGTTGGAGTTGAAAGTTCGAGGTTAACGATCTTCCAGCCAAGTAAAGAAACTGTGGGATTTTTCTTTATTAATTAAAAGTTGCTCAGGAGTTTCAACGGTTAATTTAACCAAAATCTTTCGCTGAAAATAATGCTCCATTTCTTTAATTGCATTGAAATTTATGATGTATTGTCGGTTAACTCTGAAAAATTGTTTTTGAGAAACTTGCTCCGCAATTTGTCCTAATGTTTGGGTAAGTTGAAATTGCTGTTTATCAAAAGTCATTAGATGTGTAATCTCATTATGAATAAAGAAATACGCAATATTTTCCGTCGGAATTGTAGTGTATTTTTGATTTTTAAATACTAAAAAACTAGATTTTGCCGTAGTTTGCGGTTGAGTGATTTTTTGTAAAAGAGCTTCAAGTTCGGGAAGTTCTGTTTTTTGAAAAAATTTCTTTAATTCTTCCACTTTTCGGAAAGCTTCGGCAATATCATCTCGTGAAAATGGTTTCAAAACATAATCGACCCCTTTACTTTTAAAGGCATCGAGCATATATTGATCGAAAGCGGTACAAAAAATAACCGGACAAGTAATTTCAACTTGCTTAAAAATTTCAAAGGAAAGTCCGTCTGATAAGTGGATATCCATGAAAATAAGATCGGGTTTATTTTTTTTAAGCGCTTCAATACTCATTTCAATACTGTCATGAACTCCCATGATTTTAGCTTCAGGTTTTAATTCTGCAATTAAATTCTGGAGAGATTTGGCAGCTCTAAATTCGTCTTCAATAATGATTATATTCATGGATAAATGGTAGTTTTATTTGAAAGATTTTTTCGTCTGAATTAATTTCAATTTCCTGTTCCAGTAGGTGTTTGTAACGTAATTTTACATTATCAAGCCCGATTCCTAATGAATCTTCAACGGTCATTTTTTTATGAATTGGATTTTCAATGACCAATCTGTTTTCAGAATTATAAATCTTGATATGTAAAGGTTTGCTTTGTGAAACAATATTATGTTTAATGCAATTTTCAACTAATAATTGTAAGGTAAATGGAGGAATTAATGTTTTTAAAACATTGTCACTTAATTTTTTCGTAAGTGTAATTCCTTCACCAAAACGTGCTTTTTGTAGAAAAATATAAGAATCAATGATTTTCATTTCTTCCTGCACGGTAATTAAATCCAGTTTTCTGCTTTCTAGTGTAAATCGGTAAAAATCAGAAAGTTTCATAATAAAGTCAACAGTCTCAGAATCATTGGTTTCTGCCATTGATTTTAAGGTGTTTAAACTGTTAAAAAGAAAATGTGGATTGATTTGCTGTTTTAATAATTCAAACTGAGCGCCAAGATTATCACTTTTTACTTTTTCCAGTTCAAGCTGAACTTGTTGTCCTGCGTAATTATTTTGCAATAAAGTCAAAAACATATAACAGACAAGGTTGATCAAAATCCCGCGAACCTCGATCATCAGCATGGTTGGACCAAAATTGATATGTGATAAAATAAGTTGCTGAATCCAGGCTAAACCAAACATAATGACCATCCCGAAAGCCAAAACGACCATCAATCTTGAATATGAAATATTTTGTCGTCTTTTTCCGGAATTTTGGTTCAGCATATAAATGTTGAGATACCACATAATCACAGAAAAAGCAGCTGTAATAGCCGAATTAACGACGGCTTCCTCCCAATTGAAAGCATGAGAAGCCAATTGCGGAACCGATGATAAAATCCCTAAAAATAGGGAACTTATCCAAATGACGGCTTGTGAAATTTTTATTTTTTGTTGCTGCATGACAACTGCGAATTTTAAAGGTGTTAAGGTAGGTAAAATGCTTTGAATTTAGTAGTGAATTTTGCTTTGCAAGTCAATTGTCAATTTGTTTCACTTCATAAAAATCCGGAACCGATTTCTCAGCTCCATATTAAATTAACTTTATAATTGTGAATTAATCAATATGAAAAAAATTCACAAACGAAGCAAATTGACGATTCACCATTCACTTTTACTAAGGTCTTACGACGGGTTTATAGCTCATAATATATTTTATTCTTTCTTCTTTATTAGGTTGAATTTTTTCTTTTTCAGAAGAGTTTTTTACTGAATAAGAAATATTTCCGTTTTTATCTGTATTCATAGTTTCTAAACTTAATAATTCTCCGGTAATTGTTCCTCCAATGTATTGAGGATTTTCATGATATTTCCAAGTGACTAATTTAAATTTAGAATTAGGTTTCGGTTGATTATTTTTATCAGTTAAAGATTCTAGGGCTTCTTGATTTCCATACAAAGCGGTCGAAGTTTCTTTTGTTGTATTTAATGAAGTCGAAATAAATTTTAAATTTCCGGGATCAAAAACAACACGATGTAAGTCTTTATCAGGTTCATCAATTTTACAGGCAGTAAATATGGCACAAATTGATACGATGATTAGCAATATTTTTTTCATTATTTCTGTAGGTTTTTAATTAATCTTTCGGTATTTACTTTCATTGGTACGTCAAACAGATATCCTGTTTTTTCGGCTAATTGTCGATGACAGGCGATGCACGATTCTTTTGCAAATGATGCTGTTTTTCCAGTCGGATGACGATCGTTTCCTGAAAATTTTGCAAATCCCCAACCTTCGGTATCTGTATATTTTTTAGAATCTTTAACCATAAATTGTGCATTTACAAATTCTCCGACTCTTACTTCTCCGTCCGCTAATTTTTCTTGTTTCCAAACAGATTTTACAACGATGCTTCCATCTGGCCACGGATGAAAATCTTCGGTTTCAATGGCTTTTACGGCAATATCATTTCCATAAATTACACGAACTGAATTATCAAAAAGAGTACTCATACTAATGACTCTCCAATTTTTATAATCGTCTGTATACTTTACGCCATTGGGAGAAACTGGAAATTTTGAAGATGTAGTATTTTCTTTAATATTGATATTTTGGTGAATATGTTTAATTTCTTTTTTTGCGGGAGCAACACTGGAAAGAGATAGTGTATATTTTTTAATCACTTCAATATCTTTTGCTGTAATTTTTGCAGATGGATGAAGTAATGTATATTCATGAAGCGGCATTTTTCCGCTTTGCATCATGTTGAGAATGGCATACATATTTCCTTTATGTTCGCCGGGAGAATCTGTATATTCTGAGAAATTGAGAACTTCTCTTGCTCTTTTCACATCTTTGTCTACTGCCCATGAAATTGGGGCAATTTTATCATACCAACTTAATTTTTGTTCGTTAGAATGACAACTAAAACATGAGTTTTCAAAAATAGCTAAAACTTCGCGAGGTGCTTCGATCTTTCTTGTAACGGGTTTTCCTTCTAATGGCTTGTTGAAAAGCTGTAAAACTCCAAAGACAATTAAAACCGCCAAGAGTACTATGGCAATAGGTTTTACGTTTCTTTTTTTCTTTATTGAGTCCATAATAATTGATTTTTTATGACCCAAAAGTAGGAGGGTGGAGGTGGTTTTGAAATCAGAAATTAGGTGAACCGGACAAATGAAAAGGTGAAAATGGAATTTTGAAGGATTAAGAAGAAAGGAAGCTGGAAGAGGGAAGTTTTTCTGCGTATTTAGCTTCCAGCTCCCATCATCCAGCTTCCATCCCAAAATTTACAGTTCTCTACAACAGCATTCCGCCGTCGATGACGATTTCGGTTCCTGTCATGAAACTTGAAACACGATCATCAGATAAGTAAACAACCAATTTTGCAACATCTTCTGCTGTTCCCATTTTTTTCAGAGGAATAAGGTCGATTAAATAATCATTTAAGCCGTTTAAGGTTGCTTCGTCTAATCCAGCTTTCGTCATTACCTCCGTTTTTGTCGGTCCCGGGCTTACCATATTTACACGGATTTTTCTCGGAGCTAATTCTGCCGCAGCCGTTTTTGCAATAGAATTTAAAGCTGCTTTACTTGCCTGATATGCCGAACTGTTAGGTTTGTAAGTTGATGCTACAATCGAAGACAGGAAAACGACAGAAGCACCATCATTCAATAATGGGATGAATTTACTCAAAGTAAAATAAGCTCCTCTAAAATTAATGTTCATCACACTGTCAAAATTTTCGACCGGCATATTTTCAATTGGAATTAAACCTCCAGTAATTCCTGCGTTGATAAATAAAATGTCAACTTTTCCGTATTTGTTTTCAACTTCGCTTTTTAATAAATCAATATCATCAAGATTTGCCTGATCCGCAACAAACGGTATTGCTCCCAATTCGTCTGCCGCTTTTTCAACCGCTTCTTTTCGTCTTCCGGTGATGATTACTTTTGCTCCTTCTTCGATTAATTCTTTTGCGGTTGCATATCCAATTCCGCTGTTTCCGCCAGTTACGATGGCTAATTTGTTATTAAACTTTTTCATTTCTTTAAAATTTTTGACAAAGTTATTTCAAATTGATATACTTTTGTAACCAGTATCACAGAGTATATCAGTATCATCAATTATATCATTTAACTTTGCAGACATGGAAAGAGATCAAACCGAAGAGCTTAGAGCATTACAAGACACGCTTTATTTTATTGGAGGAAAGTGGAGAATTCCTGTTATTAATTCACTCTGCAACGGCAACAGACGTTTCCGTGAAATTGAAAGAAGTATCCCCGGAATTACAACAAGAATGCTTTCAAAAGAGTTGAAAGACATGGAATTAAATAAATTAGTTAAACGCAATGTTTATCCCGAAACTCCTGTTTTAATCGAATATGAAGCAACGGATTATTGCAGAACGTTTGGAAATATTATCCAGGAAATGATTATTTGGGGAAGGGAGCATCGAAAGGTGATCGTTGAAAATAAGATTTAAATTTTAAACATAAATAGTACAAATATTTTTCACAAATAACACAAGAGAAATATTTATATTTTTTTAGCAGCCACAAATTCCCCTCCAATGGAAGGGTGGCGAAAATTCAAAGAATTTTTGATGGGGTGGTTTAATATATTTAAAATAATTTGATTTCAATATAAACTACCCCGTCTTTTTGCTACGCAAAAATCCACCCCTTCATGGAAGGGGAATTTTGCTATCTCTAATAAATTGTGTCATTCGTGAAAAATACTTGTGTCATTAGTGTTTAAGAATAGGTTAGACAAACAAAAAAGCCCCTTAAAAAAGGAGCTTTTCATTTATATCAAGATCGAAAATTAAATTCCGTCGATGATTTCATTTAAAACCGTACTTGGTCTCATAGCTGCATACGTTTTGTAAGTATCAGTTTTGAAGTAACCGTCAATTTGTTGTGGTTTCCCTTGAGCGCCAATTAATTCAGCATTGATTACTTCTTCGTTTTCCTTCATTGCTTCTGCAATTGGAGCAAATTGTGAAGCCAATTCAGCATCAGCCGTTTGGTTTGCCAACGCTTCCGCCCAATACATTGCTAAATAGAAGTGAGAACCTCTGTTATCGATTTGTCCAACTTTTCTTGCAGGAGATTTATCTGTAGCCAAGAATTTAGCGTTTGCTTCATCCAATGCATCAGCTAAAACCTGAGATTTTGTATTCCCTTGAGTTTGTGCCAAGTGCTCTAAAGAAGCCTGTAAAGCTAAGAATTCACCTAAAGAATCCCATCTTAAATAACCTTCTTCGATGAACTGCTCAACGTGTTTTGGAGCAGAACCTCCTGCACCAGTTTCGAATAAACCACCACCATTCATCAATGGAACGATAGAAAGCATTTTAGCAGAAGTTCCAAGCTCAAGAATCGGGAAAAGGTCAGTAAGATAATCTCTCAATACGTTTCCTGAAACAGAAATTGTATCTTTTCCTTCTCTTGCTCTTTGCAACGTTTCTGTCATTGCATCTTTTACGTCAAGAATTTTAATATCAAGACCGTTGGTATCGTGATCAGCTAAGTATTTTTCAACTTTTTTAATCATTTCTCTATCGTGCGCTCTTCCTTTATCTAACCAGAAAATGGCAGGAGTATCAGATAATCTTGCTCTGTTTACCGCTAATTTTACCCAGTCCTGGATCGGAGCATCTTTAGTCTGGCACATTCTGAAAATATCTCCTTTTTCAACTTTCTGAGAAAGAAGAACGTTTCCGTTTTCGTCCTGAACTTCAATGGTTCCTTCAGCAGAAGCCTGGAACGTTTTATCGTGAGAACCGTATTCTTCAGCTTTTTGAGCCATTAAACCTACGTTCGGAACAGAACCCATTGTTGTAGGATCCAGTTTTCCGTGAGCTTTCATATCATCAATAACAGCTTGATAGAAACCTGCGTAAGAACGGTCTGGAATGATAGCAACTGTATCTTCTTCGTTTCCGTCTTTGTTCCACATTTTTCCTCCGCCTCTTACCAAAGCAGCCATAGAAGCATCAACGATGATATCAGAAGGAACGTGGAAGTTTGTAATTCCTTTGTCAGAATTTACCATTGCCACTCTTGGTCCGCTTGCCAAAGCAGATTCGATATCAGCTTTAATTTCAGCTTCCTGAGCATTTCCTTTGATTTTATCGAAAAGATCTGCAAGACCGTTGTTTGGATTGATATCTAAAGACTTGAAAGTCTGAGCATATTTAGTGAAAACTTCTTTGAAGAAAGTTTCTACGATTGCTCCGAAAATAATTGGATCAGAGATTTTCATCATCGTAGCCTTAAGGTGAGCAGAAAGAAGTACGTTTCTGTTTTTAGCCTCATCAATTGCCTCCTGAACGAAAGCTTTCAAAGAGTTTAAGTTCATTACAGAAGAATCGATCACTTCTCCAGCCTGAAGAGCTGCGAAATCTTTTAATTGAGTTTCAGAACCGTCATTTCCTTTGAAAACGATTTTGAATTTTGTAGCGTTTTCTACAGTCGTTGAAGTTTCTGTTCCGTAAAAATCTCCGCTTTCCATGTGAGCAACGTCAGTTTTGCTATCTGAAGTCCAGTTACCCATTCTGTGAGGGTTTGCTTTTGCATAGTTTTTAACAGCTTTTGGAGCACGTCTGTCAGAATTTCCTTCTCTTAACACAGGGTTTACAGCACTTCCTAAAACTTTAGCATATCTAGCTTTAATTGCTTTTTCTTCGTCATTTTTAGGCTCTGCAGGGTAATTTGGAACTGAGAAACCTTTAGCCTGTAATTCAGCAATAGCAGCATCTAACTGAGGCGCTGAAGCTGAAATATTTGGTAATTTAATAATGTTTGCATCAGGTTGAGTAGCCAATTGACCCAATTCTGCCAATGCATCACCAATTTTTTGGTCATCTTTCAAAAATTCAGGGAAGTTTGCTAAAATTCTTCCTGCCAAAGAAATATCCGGAACTGCAATCTCGATATTTGCTGATTTTGTAAAAGCTTTTACAATCGGTAAAAACGAGTGTGTTGCCAACATTGGAGCCTCATCCGTAAGTGTGTAATAGATTTTTGATTTGTCTGACATTATAGTGTAATTTATTATTTGATTTTTTAAGACTCACAAATTTAGTGATTATGATTCTTTTTTCAACTTATTTTGCATAAAAAAAGAGGCTGTTGCCTCTTTAAATTTATATTTGGGTAATCGTGTAAGATCCGGTAGCATCAAAGTTGATGTTGAATTCTATTTTAAAGTTTTTTGGTGTTGATGTTAAATTGGGAATCATGATCGGGCTTCCTCCTACATCAAAATTTCCATCGCTTAAATTATCACCTAAATTTTCATCATAAAAAAAAGTTGTATTTGTAGAAGGTAAATTAATTCTGAATCCTGAGAAATTTGAAGAAGTGACACCGTTTACCGTAACAGAAAACTTATTGGTTGAAGAATTGTATGTCATGGGAGATGTTGTAATCGAAGAATTGTTAATTACTATTTGTGGACTAATATTTTCCGTAAAGATCAAGGTTGTATTGTTTACTGAATAAAATATTGTAAAAACTCTATTAAAGCCATTTGATGCAACATTTAAAAAACTTCCATTGGGTGCTAAATAACCTTGCGAATCAACTCCATAAACTTGTGAACCGTTACCCGGTGATGCTATAAATTTTAGTTGGGTATTTGAAGGTACATATTTGTATCCTATTCTTGTATCTGGCCCATTAACATTTCTTAATAATTCAGCATTAGAAGCATTAAAACTGTTATACGAACCATATAAATATAAATTGGCAGGTATAGAAGAATTGGAAGCAGATGTTGTAGGTAAGCTCAAAGCTCCGTTATCATTCACGTTCAAAGTATAAGCCGTTCCATTTGGAGAAGTAAGGATAATTCCTTGTCCTGCGCCTGTCACAACCGTTTTACTTACTTGTGCATAAGGAACGCTCATCAATTGATTTACCCCCACATTTACATAATTAGAACCGCCTTGAGGATCAAGTTCCACTTTTACAAATTTAGGATTTGTCCCCCAGTTAATTCCTCCGAAACTCCCTGTTGAAGCTGTTCCTTGTCCGATATTTAGATTCACCAAACCTTTAGAATTGGTAGTTTTTGCATGAGTTTCTGTGTAAAGAACATTTCCCGTTGCAGTATTGTCTAAAATACTAACTTTTAAAGATACGTTTCCGTTTGAAATAGGCGCTCCTGAGGCATTGAAAGCAATCGTCTGATAGCTGAAAGCCTGCGGAACCTGCGCGCTTAATAAAGTTGCTAGAAATAATCCTATAGTAGCGTAAAGTTTTTTCATGATAAAGAGTTTTTTTAAGGTTTTTTGATAATTTTAATTGGTTTGATTTCAGGATTTTTAAATGATAATATATAAATTCCCGGGGTTAAGTTGCGAAGATCAAGCTTGTCAGAATCAAGTTTTGCTTTAAAAACAAGTCTTCCGGCGGTATCGTACACTTCCGCTTCTTCAATTTTTGTTTTAGAATCGAGCTTTACATACACGAAATCTGTGGTCGGATTTGGATAAATCTTAAGGTTTTCTTTCTGAAGTTCATTCACTCCCAAAACCTGTAAAACAGTTTGATAAAGCATTCCCATTGTTCCTGAATTTGCCTGATCAGGATCAGTCGGGATCACATAGATTTCTCCCACAGAATGCGTAAAATTATCTGCAGAAACAGCTCCCGAATTGATATTTCCAATCGCAGACTGGGCAAAACCGAAAACAGGAACTCCAAATAATAAAAGAGTAATTTTTTTTCGCATGATTATTGATTTTTTTAGGACTGCGAATATAGATAAAATTTTAGTTAAAAAACTGATTCCTAGATTAAAGAATTTTTATTTCCACTTTAAGATTAATTTAACCATTATTTGATTGAAAAAATTTATCATTTTAATTAAATTTGAAAAACTTTAAATATAAATTTATGTCAACAATCACTTTAAAAGGAAACGCAGTTAATACCATAGGAACTTTACCATCAGTAGGAACTACCATTAAAGATTTTGCTTTGGTAGATTCAGGGTTAAATGTAAAAACATTGGAAACTTTCGAAGGAAAGAAAAAAGTGTTCAACATTTTCCCAAGTATTGATACGCCCACTTGTGCATCTTCTGCAAGAAAATTCAATGAAGAAGCTTCTGCGTTGGAAAATACTGTGGTAATCAATGTTTCTAAAGATTTACCTTTTGCTTTGGGAAGATTTTGTGCAGCTGAAGGCTTAACAAATGTTGAAACTCTTTCAGATTTCAGAAGTAGTTTTGGTGATGATAACGAAGTAACGATTACAGATTCTCCTTTGAAAGGACTTTTAAGCCGTGCCGTTATTGTTACGGATGCGGATAACAAAGTGGTTTACACAGAGCAGGTTTCTGAAATCGCAGACGAGCCAAACTACGAAGCAGCTTTAGATGCTTTAAAATAAAATAGTAGAAATAAAAATTTCTAAAAAGTCTTGTGAAAATATTCGCAGGGCTTTTTTGTAATTTTACACCATAAACATCTGCGTAATCCGCCAAATCCGCGAGAGTATATTTAAACTTAAATTATTAAAAAATAGGCAAAAAACCTTTGTGAAATTAGTGTGAAAAATTGGTGTCATTCGTGTTTAAAAAATGATTCCAATCATCAAACAATCAATATCAAAAGTCCTACCTTTACAAAATGAAACGCTCTGGAACCGCAGATTTACCCCTTCACTACGGCAAAGTACCGCCTTGGCTGTACGAACGAATGTCTATTCTTGGGCTTTCAATCGTTGAGGTTATCTTAATGGATTACGGAAAAGATGAAGTTCTCCGCCGATTGGCAGATCCGTTTTGGTTTCAAAGTTTTGGCGCGGTGATGGGAATGGATTGGCATTCTTCCGGAATTACAACTTCAGTGATGGGCGCTTTAAAGCGTTCGATCAATCCCAACTCTCAGTCACTTGGCTTGTATATTTGTGGTGGAAAAGGCAAATTTTCACGAGAAACTCCTTCAGAACTATTGCAAATTGCAGATAAAACGGGTCTAAACGGAAACGATTTAGTAAAAGCCAGCAAACTTTCTGCGAAGGTTGATAATACAGCAATTCAGGATGGTTATCAATTATATCTGCACAATTTTATTTTGTCTGACAACGGAAATTGGAGCGTCGTTCAACAAGGAATGCACGAATCCGACGGAACGGCAAGACGCTATCATTGGCATTCTGAAAACATAAAATCCTTTATTGAAGAACCTCACACGGGAATCAACGGAATTTCAAGAGGACAAATTTTAAATTTAACCGATTCTGAAGCTTCCGAAAACCGAAAAGGAATTTTAGATATTTCTCACACGGATTCTGCGAAAATTATGAGCGATTTTGCCAGACTAATTCTTCCGAACCATCATGATGTTCAGGCTTCTGATGTAGATTTAAAACGTCTTGGAGCGCTTTTATATGTAACCCGCGAACAACAACCTCAAAATTTCGAGGATTTATTGATGTTGGAAGGTGTCGGTCCGCGAACGATGCAATCTTTGGCTTTGGTAAGTGAAGTTATTCACGGAGCGCCTTCGCGATTTAAAGATCCTGCAAGATTTTCCTTTGCTCATGGCGGAAAAGACGGTCATCCGTTTCCTGTTCCGACCAAAATTTATGATGAAAGTCTTCAAATTTTAAAATCAGGAATTGAAAAATCAAAA
>DKLU01000415.1 GCA_002455915.1 Chryseobacterium sp. UBA6632 | reverse complement strand
TCTTCCGACCAAGACTAGGCTTTGCCCGCCGCAACCGCAAAAAACAAAAAATAGCGAGTGCGGAAAGCGCGAAAAAGCTTCAAATAAAAAATGATGAATTGATATCGTTGAAAAGATGAATTAAAAAGTAGGAAAATCCCTACCTTTGAGCCAATGATTGCGGAGAAAATAATATTAGGAATTGACCCTGGAACCACGGTAATGGGTTTCGGAATTATTTCTGTGAAGAAAGGAAAAATTGAGATGGTGTCAATTCATGAACTTTTGCTGAAAAAGTATCCCAATCATGAAACGAAGCTTAAATATATTTTTGATAAAACATTAGCGTTGATTGATGAATTTCATCCGGATGAAGTGGCTTTGGAAGCGCCTTTTTATGGCAAAAATGTGCAAAGTATGCTGAAGTTAGGTCGTGCCCAAGGTGTGGCTATGGCAGCAAGTCTTTATCGAAATATCCCCATTACGGAATATTCTCCCAAGAAAATAAAAATGGCGATCACCGGAAACGGAAATGCCAGTAAAGAACAGGTTGCGGGAATGCTTCAAAACCTTTTAAAGCTAAAAGAATTTCCTACAAAATATTTGGATGCTTCTGATGGTTTAGCTGTCGCTGTTTGTCATCATTTTAATTCTGGGACGATTGCAGATACAAAATCATATACGGGCTGGGAAAGTTTTCTGAAACAGAATCCGGATCGGTTGAAGTAGACTTTATTTTTTCCCATATTCGGCAGCGGTAATTGTAAAATCGGCGATAGGTTTTCTGTTTTTATCATGATAAAAATACTTTAGAGTAACTCCATTTTCACGAAACACCTGCATATCTGGCGATATTTTTACAATATTTATCGTACCTTCTTTTGCAGACTTTTTAAAAGCTTCTATTTCCTCTACTGTTACACTTTCTTTTGTATCATTTATTAAGGTATAATTATACTTAAAAACTTTATTGGGTTGAGCAGATACACTATCTAAACGGATTCCTTCATTTAAAACCTGAGGCATGACTTTATTCATTGTTGCCGCAGCTTCTTTCAGCTCTTCATCAATCGATTTCTCTTTTTTACAAGAAATTAATGCTAAAAAGAATATGAGTGGTAAAATTTTGATAAAAGTTTTCATAATGATTTTTGATTTGATTATTAAAGATATAAATAATTTCAATAATAAATTTTAACACCTGATTACCAAACACTTAAATACAAAACACAAACTATTTGGTAAAACATAATACTATCTTTTACAATGGTATGATTTTTAATACTAATTTTGTATAAATTTTCTATCATGAAAAATAATCAACAAACTATAAATCAAGCGAATCATAAAATAAATTGGTTCCAAAAGTTTCTGATGGTTTGCTCCGGCGGAAACATTCATATTTTGAGAAAAACACCTAGCGAGTGGAACAAATTTGCCGGAATTGGTGGCATCGTACTTTTTACGGCTGTATTTGCAACATTATCTGCAGGGTATGCTATGTTTACCGTATTCGATAATATTTGGGCGGCTGTTGGATTCGGAATTTTATGGGGATTAATGATTTTCAATCTCGACAGATATATCGTTTCTTCTATTAAAAAAACAGGAACTTGGTGGAATCAAATTTTAATGGCAATTCCTCGTTTAATTTTAGCTACATTTTTAGGTATTATTATTTCAAAACCTTTAGAACTGAAAATATTTGAAAAAGAAGTGAACAAGCAATTGAATACAATCATTCAAAGAAATAAAAAACAGCTTCAGGGTGAAATGAATGGCAGAATTCTTCAGCAAAGCGGCCCTTTTGAAACCGAGAAGAAACAAATTTCTGAAAAGCTGGCTCAATATCAAAAATCATATGATTCTGCAGCGGTGGAACTGGAAAAAGAAATTTTAGGAAAACAATCCACATTAACCAGTGGAAAAGAAGGTTTTGGCCCTAATGCAAAGCGTAAACAAGAATTGAAAGAGCAACGAAGAGTAGACTTAGAAAATTATCAAAAACAAATCGCTCCAAGACTAGATTATTTAGATAAAGAAATATCAAAAGTATACACTAATCTCGAAACAGAAAGAAAATCTACAGAAACCGTTGAAGATAAATTTAACGGATTTGCAGCAAGATTACAGGCTTTGGATGAGCTTGGTAAAAACTCAGCAATTATTGCTTTGGCGGCAAGCTTTATCATGGGATTATTTATTTGTCTGGAAATTTCTCCGGTTTTAGTTAAGCTAATTTCTGCTGTTGGCCCCTATGATTATCTTTTAGAAAAAACTGAAAATGATTTCAGATTATATTCAAAAGAAAAAGTAGAAAAAGGGAATTTCCTAACAGATTTCAGGATTGAAGATTTCAAAAATAAATTAAGGAAATAAAACCTTAGCAAATTAGACTAAGCTTTCGGAAATTCCGGAAGCTTTTTTATTTGATTTTTAATATTAATTTAAGACTTCCATCCTCAATAATTAAATTCTTATCCCTAAATTTAATAGATCATTCAAAACACAGTTAATAAACAAACCACAACAATATGATATTAGAAAAAGGAACTACCGCTCCAGATTTTGACCTTCACTCTACTCCTGATCAGAAATTAAAAAGAAGTGATTTTTTAGGTAAAAATTTAATTCTTGTTTTTTATCCTGCAGACTGGAGCCCGGTTTGTGGAGACCAGGTCGCTTTATATAACGAAATGCTCAGCATTTTTCATAAATACAAAGCAGATATTTTAGCCATTTCTGTAGACAGTGCTTGGTGTCATGATGCTTTTATGGCAGATCGAAAATTACATTATCCATTACTTGCAGATTTTAATCCGAAAGGTGAAGTTTCCAAAGCATATGGCGTTTATAACGAAGAAAACGGAACTTCAAAAAGAGCCTTATTTGTAATTGATAAAGAAGGGGTCATTCAATGGAGTTATTTATCTCCGGATGGTATAAATCCGGGAGCAGATGGCATTATCGATGCTTTGGAAGAGTTAAATAAAAATTCTTAATTATGTCGAAATTAAGAATTCCCATCGGGAAAGACGATCATATTCTTGGAAATCCGGACACCGCAAAAATTGTGTTGGTGGAATATGGAGATTATCAATGTCCTTATTGCGGCCATGCCTTTCCTTTAGTTAAAAAATTTGTGGAAGAATATGAAAATGACGTTGCCTTTGTATTCAGAAATTTTCCACTGACTGATTCTCATGAATTTGCCATGTCTGCTGCAACAATTGCCGAAGCTGCCGGAAAACAAGGAAAGTTTTGGGAAATGCACGACCTCATTTATAATAATCAAAATTTGTTGAGCCAAGAAATGTTGAAAGAATGCGTAACCGCTTTGCATCTTGATTTTAATAAAATAGAAAATGATATCACGACTTCTGATATTCAGGATAAAATAGAAGCTGATTTTGAAGGCGGCGTGAGAAGCGGCGTCAACGGAACACCGTCATTTTTTTTAATAATCAGAAATGGGAAGATTACGATGGGACGTATGATTCTTTTGTTGATCTAATTTCTTAGGTGAAATATTTCAATGTAGATTTTGGCTAAAGCCAGATTCACAACACTTTTATGAAAGCTGGCTAAAGACCGCTCCTATTGATAAAAAAATAAGGCTACCTCAAAACGAGATAGCCTTAGTAATTATATTTAATTTATTATTTA
>DKLU01000267.1 GCA_002455915.1 Chryseobacterium sp. UBA6632 | reverse complement strand
GGATGGGATGATGTTTTGATGAATCTTCAAATGCCTAAATACAAAGAACTAGGACAAACTATAATGAAAGAATGGACAAGTGATCACGGCAAAAGAAAACATCAAAAAGAAGAAATTGAAAACTGGACAAAAAGAGATGACCATCGCCATCACGCTATTGACATTTTGGTAATTGCGTGTACGAAGCAAAGATTTATTCAGCGTATCAATACTTTAAATTCCGATGAAACAAAAGATGAGTTAAGAAAAGAAATTGAAGAACAAAAAAAATTAGTTGGTAAATCATTTAACGAGAATGATTATGAGCATCTGCATAAGGAAAAATTAACCTTATTGGAAAACTATCTTCGTTCTCAAATGCCACCAACTTTTAATACAAAATATGTAGAAAGAGAAGCCGATAAAATTTTAATATCTTTTAAAACAGGGAAAAAAGTTGCAACAGTAACAAAGTTCAAAGCAACAGGGAAAAATAAAGATACAGGAGTTATTGTTCCAAGAGGTGCTTTGCATGAGCAAAATGTTTATGGAAAAATAAAAGTAATTGAAAAAGATAAACCGTTAAAATACTTATTTGAAAATTCATATAAAATTGTTAATCCAAAGATTAAAAATCTTGTGGAAACAAGGCTTTTGGAAAATGAAAATAATCCTAAAAAAGCGTTGTCATCTTTAAAGAAAGCTCCAATTAATTTAAATGAAGAAAAAAAGGAAATTCTTGAAAAAGCATCTTGTTATGAATATGTAACTGTTAGAAAATATCCATTAAGTACAATAAAGGTAAGCCAAGTAGATGACATTGTAGATGAAAAGATTAAGTTATTGGTTAAGGAAAGGTTGACACAATTTAACAATAAAGAAAAAGAAGCTTTTAAAGATACACTTTGGTTTAATGAACAAAAGCAAATTCCTATCATAACCGTTCGTTTATTTGCTCGTCCAGATGCAAATAATTTACAAGCAATTAAAAAAGATGAGAACGGAAAAGAAATTGGTTTTGTAGTAATGGGTAATAATCATCATATTGCCATTTATGAAGATAAAGATCAAAAACTTATTCAACATAGTTGTACATTTTGGCACGCGGTGGAGAGAAAAAAATATAAAATTCCTACAGTAATAAATAATTCTTCAAATGTTTGGAATCAATTATTAAATAGTGAACTTCCAGAATCATTCTTAAATAAATTACCTGCAGATAATATGAATTTAAAATTTAGTATGCAGCAAAATGAAATGTTCATTTTGGGTCTATCAAAAGAAGGCTTTGATCAAGCTGTAAAAAATAATGATAAGTCTTTATTAAGTAAACATTTGTATTTAGTTTGGAGTATTTCTAATAATGATTATTATTTCAGACATCATTTAGAAACAAAGAATACGGAGTTGAAAAATATTTCAACTGCAAAAGATTCAAAACGATATTTTAGATTTAAAAGTTTGGGAGCTATAAATGGAATGAATCCGATTAAGGTTAGACTAAATCATTTAGGAGAAATCATTAGAATAGGAGAGTTTTAGTTATGATCACCCGTTCCATCTACATCGGCAATCCTGCTTATCTTAAACTTAAAGATGAGCAAATGAAAATCCTCTGTCCAGAATCGAAAACAGAAAAGGGTAGCGTTCCTGTGGAAGATTTGGGATTGCTGATGCTGGATCATTTTCAGATTACGATTTCACATAATCTCATTCAAAAAATGATGGGGAATAATGTAGTGGTGATAAGCTGTGATGCAGAACATTTACCACACGGAATTATGTTGCCACTTTATGGACATTCCGAACATTCTGATCGGGTAAAAGATCAGTTGGAAGCGAGTGAACCTTTAAAAAAACAACTTTGGAAACAAACTATAGAATGTAAAATTGAAAATCAAAAGAATGTATTGATGAGATTGGGGAACTACTATGAACCCATGAGTGATTATAAAAACAACGTAAAAAGTGGTGATATCACCAATATGGAAGGTATTGCGGCTCAGCATTATTGGAAATATCTTATAAGTTTAGATTTTCTCAGACAACGTTTTGGAGATTCACCGAATCAGTTTTTCAATTTTGGTTATGCCGTACTTCGAAGTATTGTGGCAAGAGCAATTGTGGAAACTGGATTGCTTCCGGTGCTCGGTATCTTTCATAAAAACAAATACAATCCTTACTGTCTTGCTGATGATCTCATGGAGCCTTATCGTCCTTTTGTTGATGTGTTGGTGATGCAATGGCTTTCTAAATGTCCTGAAAAAGAGGAGTTAACCAAAGAATTCAAAGCACATATCCTTCAGATAGCTACCAGAGATGTAAGAATTGATGATAAAATGAGACCTTTACTAGTTGCAGTAAAAACAACGGTAACCTCTTTATATAAGTGCTATACTGGTGAAAAAAGGTTAATTTCTTATCCTGAACTGATATGAATGCCGAAAGGTTTAATGCATACCGAATTATGTGGGTTTTAGTATTATATGACTTGCCAACAGAAACCAAGGCTAATATGAAAGATGCCAACCGCTTTCGTAAGGGGCTGATCGATGACGGATTTACCTTATTTCAGTTCTCAATGTATGTAAGGCACTGTCCGAGCCGCGAAAACGCGGAAGTGCATATTAAAAGAGTGAAATTTATGCTTCCCAAAGCGGGTAAAGTAGCCATTATGTGTATCACAGACAAGCAGTTTGGAGATATTGAAATCTTCTTTGCCAGAAATAAAGAAGAGCCACCACCGACGTTTCAGCAGCTCGAATTATTCTAAATTTTAAATTCTGAAAACAAAAATAATCTACTGAATTTCAGTAGATTATTTTTTGAGGTTGTGTATTATCACAAAGATAATAAAGTTTGAAAGCAATTCACAACGATACGCTATATAATTTTGATAACTCAACAGTTGTGTATTATCACAAAGATAATAAAGTTTGAAAGCAATTCACAACATTTTTGTGATACTAGTTAAAATAATGTTAGTTGTGTATTATCACAAAGATAATAAAGTTTGAAAGCAATTCACAACATTTCTGCCCATTGCCTGTCTTGTTTTTCTGTTGTGTATTATCACAAAGATAATAAAGTTTGAAAGCAATTCACAACATACATTTAGTAAAGTATTTTGCAATTAAAGTTGTGTATTATCACA
>DKLU01000245.1:19244-29947 GCA_002455915.1 Chryseobacterium sp. UBA6632 | reverse complement strand
TTCCGATCTTTGGAAAGAATAATAAATACCGAAATATCAGCTTGATTATCTTCTATTTTCTTTCTTTAGCTTATCTGAATTATTTTGAACACATCGGAAAAGTAGAATTATCAAGACAAATTCCGGGCGCGCTATGCTATTTTATTGGCGGAATGCTGGTTTACTTTAATTTTGAAAAATTCATTCAACATAAAAATATTCTTTTTGTCATTGCTTTTGTAACGGTTTGGATTGATTTAATTTTAAAAATTAAACTGTTCTCGCCTATTATGATCAGCATTATTGTTCTTTATATCGCCTATTCTTTCAAGTTTTTAAACAACTTCGGAAAGTATGGAGATTTCACTTACGGAATTTATATTTTCCACTTCCCGATCATCCGAGTTTTTGCGACGTTAGGATTATTTACAGATTACAATCCTTATTTCATGGGCATTATCTGTATGCTGGTCGTGATTGGAGTAGGAATTGCTTCTTGGCATTTATACGAAAAGAAATTTTTATAATTTTACATCACAAATGAAAGATCTCGTTTCCATTATCACGCCTTGTTATAACTCTGCAGAATTCATCGAGGAGACTATACAATCTGTACTTAACCAAACCTACGAAAACTGGGAATGGCTGATTACCGATGATTTGTCTAAAGATAACACCGTTGAAATCATCCGAAAATACAATGATCCAAGAATAAAACTGGAGGCTTTGGAAGTAAACGGCGGCGCCGGAAATGCCCGTAATAAAAGCCTTGAAAGAGCGCAGGGAAGATATATTGCCTTCTTAGATTCGGACGACCTTTGGTATCCCGAATATCTGGAAACCATGACCGATTATATGGAAGAACATAATGTGGAATTGGTTTACAGCAATTATTCCAGATGTGATGAGCATACAATGGAGCCTATTTTAAAGGATTTCATGGCAGATAAAATCGTTACTTTTTCTAATTTGCTTAAAACGTGCAGGCTGGCTCCGGTTTCAACGATGTATGATACCAAAAGAGTTGGAAAATTTTTCTTTCCTGTAAAAAGTAAACGCGAAGATCACGTCATGTGGCTGAATTTATTGAAAGAAATTCCTGAAGGTCACCCTGTAAAAAAGACATTGGCAAAATACAGAATGCGCGAAAACAGCGTTTCGAGAAAGAAAAAAAATATTATTGTTGACCAATATTTGGTATATAAAGATTTTATGGGATTTTCCACAATAAAATCATTGTATTACACTGCCAATTGGGCAATGAACGGTTTCCTGAAATATTCAAAAATATTTAATTAATGGAATATTCTAAAGAATTTAAAGCAGCGCTGAGTAATTTTTCATCCATAGAAAAAGACCGTCTTATTTTCAGATTGCTGAAGAAAGATAAGCTTTTGTCTAAAAAATTGTATTTCGAATTAATTGATCCGGAAACCACCGACAACAAAAGAGATGCAATGGAAGAAATCATTGCTGAAAAAGTTCTTTTAGCATCAAAATATATTGGGAATCAAAAGTATTTTCTGGGAATTATTCGAAAGCTAAGCGCGGAGATTACCGAGCACGTAAAGATTACCACCGATAAATTTGGAGATATTTCTTTAAACTTATTAATGATCAATAAAATTCTTGATTACAATAAAGATTTGAGAACACAACGTTTTGATAATGTGTACAAATTATACATTTATCTCATCAATAAAATTTTCAAAGCTTTAACCTTAACTAAAAAACTAGATGAAGATTATTGGATCGAAATTGATGAATATTTAGATAAGCTTCACGACAAAATTCAGGAAAATCACTATTTACAAAAACTTTGTATCAATAATGGTTTAGACTTTAACTGGCTGACTTCTGACAGAATTCCTGATAATATTGAATCGATCATTAAAGACATTAAAAGTCAGGGATTTTTAAGATAAAATCTTTTCGATAATCAACGCAGTAGAATTGGGCTTAGCATCAACAAATTTCTGAGCATTTTCAGACATTGAATGAAGCGTTTCTTCATCATCAAGAAGGAATAAAGCAAAACTAGCCGCTAAACTTTCATTATCAAAAGATTTTCCGCCTTCTAAAGCAATTAATTCATCGGCTTCTGGATTTTTCCTGTATTTATTTCCGAAAATCACGGGAACACCAAACGTAGCGGCTTCTAAAATATTGTGAAGCCCGGCGTCATGAAAACCACCGCCAACAACGGCAATATCTGCGTAAGAATATAATTTTGAAAGCAAGCCTATACTATCAATAATCAAGACATTCGATTGGGAATCGGCCAGCAAAGAATGATTAATCTCACTGTACAAAATAGCATCAGGAAACATCAGCTTTAAATTCTGAACCCTCTTCAAATCATGAGGTGCAATAATCAGTTTCACAAATTGATTTTTCTCCGAAATCTCCTCTGCTATTTTATCTTCAGCCTGCCAAGAACTTCCAAAAACAACAGCTTGATTTTCACCGATAAATTCTTCTACAAAATCTACAGAATTATCTCTTTCACGCAATTGCTTTACACGATCAAATCTTGTATCTCCCGTTACAGAAGCATTTTCCAAACCTACACTTTTTGCTAAAACATAAGACATCTGCGTCTGATGAAAAAACCAATCAATATTTTGTTGTAATTGCTTTACAAACCATTTTCCGTATGACGTGAAAAATGCTTGTCTTTCATAAAACAAAGCGGAGATCACATACGTTTTTACATTCTGATTTTTAAGCTCTTCCAAAAGATTATACCAGTAATCATACTTCACCGTAAAAAATAGTTCAGTAGAAAAATGAGAAGTAAATTCTTTAATTCTTTTCTTTTTATCGAAAGGCAAATAACAAATTACATCTGCAATATTTTGCTTCTTAATTACATTTTCGTAGCCGGATGGAGAAAAAAATGTCACCAGAATTTTATGAGTCGGAAACTTTTGTTTTAATTGCTCTAAAACTGGCAAACCCTGCTCATATTCACCTAAGCTTGCAGCGTGCATCCAGATTACCTTATCAGATTTTTTTAATGCTGATTTTACTTTTTCTAAAGACTTTTTTCGCCCCTCAACTCCCTTTTTCGTTTTCTCATTGAATAAAGAAAAAATCTTCATTCCAAAAATCAAAAGACTGATAAATATATTGTAGAAAAACTTCAAACCCGATTTTTATTTTATAATACTTTTGATGACTCTTAGCTTGTGAGTATGCTTATTGAGTTCTTTATTGAAAATACCTGTAGAGTCCAGCGTATCGATTCTCACTTTTCCTGAAGCATGAATAATTTTCTGATTTTCCAGCATAATACCGACATGAATAATTTTACCTTCAGGATTTTCAAAAAAAGCTAAATCACCCAACTGACTTTCTTCAACAAAAGTTAAAGATTCTCCCACTTCTACCTGCTGCGAAGTATCTCTTGGCAATTTGATCCCGTGAATTTTATAAACCAACTGCGTAAGACCCGAGCAATCAATTGCAAAAAAGCTTTTTCCGCCCCATAAATAAGGAACATTAAGGAATTCTTTAGCCGTTAAAGCAATACTTTCTCTCACATCATGACTTCTTCTGGATGCCACAACAGGAAATTCTACCTCCGAACCCATCGAAAGTAAGGTTTTTCCGTCATTCATCAGAACAGAAGTAAAATCTTCCGTCACAACAGTTACTTTTCGTTTTGCTAAATCTTCGTCTGTTACAGGCTTTAATTGTTTCGTATCCATCCATCCTTCATAGCCGTCGTAGTGCATTTTTATCTTGGTCCAGTTTTTATTTACTTCCAAAATATCTGCACTTTCTCCAAACAATATTTCGGTAACGATTTCCGCACGGTCAGATCCTTCTGCACGCACAGGCGCTACTGTAACAATACAAATTCCTTTATTCATTAATTTATATTAAAGGTTTAGATTGAGGTTAAGGCTGATAAATTTTGCAAAAAATCTTAACCTTAACCTCAACCTTATTCTATTTTCTGCGTAAAAAATTTACACCATCACGCAAAGGTAAAATAAGATTTTCAAAATCATCATCTTTTGCCACGGAATCATTTAATTCCTTGATTATTTGCGTCGATTTCTGTTTAGGATTTTCTTCCAAAACTTTTCCGTACCAAAGAACATTATCGAACATCACTACCGATCCTGACTTTGTTCTTGGTTTGATTAATTTAAAATATTCAGCGTACTTTTCCTTATCTGCATCAATGAAAACTAGGTCGAAAATTTCATCGGTATTTCTTAAAAACTCTTTAGCATCCTGAAGTTTAAAATCAATTTGGTTTGAATATTCACTTTCTGCAAAATATTTTCTAGGTAAATAGGCTAAATCTTCATTTACATCCAACGTTGTAATTTTTCCGTCTTTTGCTAAACCTGCCGTAAGACAAAGTGTAGCATATCCCGTAAAAGTTCCGATTTCAAGAATATTTTTCGGCTGTATCATCTGGGAGACCATCGTTAATAGCCTTCCTTGCTGATATCCGGAAATCATATGAGGCTGCGTTGTTTTCTGGTAAGTCTCTCTTCTTAGTTTTTTCAGAATTTCAGGTTCGGAAGACGCGTGATTTTCCAGATACCTATCCATTTCAGGATTTTTTTCTTCAAAAAAGCTCATTCTACAAAGTTTTTGTTATTCAAATTTACTTAAATATAATCAAATTCGGGAAAACCCCATATCAATTACCGTAAAAATACGGATGGTTTACCATTCAAAACTGTGGTACATTTGCAACAAGGAATTGAAACACACACTTGAGGGTAAAAATAATAAGCGATGAAAAAACGAATTATTAAACAGGAATCACCACAATCAAAAGATGTAAAGGTTTTATCCTCTAAAAAAACTAATGACGAAATATCCAATTCATTTTTACGGAAAATTATTTCATTATTGAAAAAAGAAGAACTAATTTGATGAAAAAGAAAAATCCCGAAGCAATTCGGGATTTATTTATTTGTAAACAGTTTTAAACTTATTTCTTAGGAGCAATATCCATCAATTTCATAAACTCATCCAGTTTAGGCATAATAATGATTTCTGTTCTTCTGTTTTCAGCTCTTCCGGAAACACTCATGTTTGTCGCTTTTGGATTGTATTCTGAGCGACCACCCGCTGTAATTCTCGCCGGGTCTACACCAAACTGAGTTTGTAAGATTTTAGCAACCGCAGTACCTCTCAATGCAGAAAGATCCCAGTTGTCTCTTGGTAAGCTTGAAGAATTTAATGCTGCATTATCTGTGTTACCTTCGATCAATACAGAATATTTATCGTAATCGTTAATTACTTTAGCCACTTTACCCAGCACTTCCTGAGCCGCTGGCAAAATGTTATAATCTCCTGTTTTGTAAAGCATTTTATCTGATAATGAAATCATTACCACACCTTTTAATACTTTCACCTGTACATCTTCATCTGTTACATTATCCAAAGATCTTTTCAGTTTGTTTGATAATGCCAGGTTTAAACTATCATTTTTAGCATTATTAGAAATCAATTGCTTGATGTAAGAGTTTGAGGCATTGATCTCTCCTACCAATTTATCAATATTTGCAGAACTTTTTCCTGAATTTGATAAACAAGCATCCAAAGATGATTTTAAAGCATCATGCTGGCTTTTTAGTAAATTATTCTCACTCGTCAAAGCAGAATTTTGAGATTTTAAATCCTGAATCTCTCTCTGTCTTTCCCCCACGTTTTCAATACATTGCTTGTAATTTGAGCTCAATGCGTCGTATTGCTTTTTGCTAATACAAGATGTCATTCCTAACACCATTGCAGAAACTGCTAAGATTTTAAAAATTTTCATAAATAATCATTTTTAGACGAACCAAAGGTAGAAAATTCATTTTAATTATATGAATTATCTTTGCATAAAAGAAATCCTCAACATAGATGTTGACAAACACAGACTTCAAAAACCGATTAAAAAAATTGGTAGATTCTCCAGAAAATCAGACTTACCTTTTGGCCGTGAGCGGAGGTGCTGATTCCATGGTTTTAGCTGAATTATTCAGTAATTTCGGCTATACATTCGAAATAGCACATATCAATTACAAACTTCGCGGTGAAGATTCTGAACTCGATCAGAAGGTCGTTGAGAAATTCTGTGAAAAGAATAACATCAAATTTCACCTATACCAAGTTTCAGAAAAAGATCAAAAACCGGAAAATTCTATTCAGCTTTGGGCAAGAGAATTGCGCTATCATTTCTTTAAAAAGATTCAGGAAAAGCAAAATCTAGAATTTTTGGTCACCGCTCATCATTTGAATGATCAGCTGGAAACATTTATCATTAATCTTTCAAAAGCATCAGGAATAAATGGGTTGAGCGGAATCCCATCCAATGACAACCATATTTTGAGACCCCTTTTAGATTTCACAAAAGATGAGATCTACGATTATGCGAGAGAAAAAAATATTGACTACCGCGAAGATCTTTCCAATAAAAAAAGTGATTACTTAAGAAATAAAATCAGGCTTGAGATCGTTCCTAAACTATTGGAGACGAATAATAATTTTCTTGAAAACTTCAAAAAAAGCGCCTCTTATCTGAATCAGACCAAAGATTTTGTTCAAAAACAAATCTTGGAAATAGAAAATCGGCTGACGACATTTAACAATGACCATAAAATTCTATCAAAACAAAAGCTCAATCAGGAAAGTGATTTTGTAAAATTCGAGATCTTAAAAAAGTACGGTTTTAATCAGGAAGAAGAAATTTCGAAAATTTTTAAAGCTGAAAACGGAAGTCATTTTTTTTCAAAACAATATCAATTGACGGTAAATTATGATGAATTGATTATAAGCGGGAAGACGAAGGATGGAAGCTGGAAGTTGGATCATGTTGAAAAAAAATCGAACGAGGAAATTATTTTAATTGAAAAATTTGACTTTTTGGAAAACCAAATCGTCATTAATCTCGAAAATATAATCAGCGACATTGAAGAAATCAATAAAAACTTCGAGTGGAACTTTGATGCTGAAAAAATCAGCTTCCCGCTGCGATTAAGAAGACAACAGGATGGCGATGAATTTTATCCCGTCGGGTTTTCAGGGAAAAAGAAAGTTTCTAAGTTTTTTAGGGACGAAAAAATATCTATTTTAGCGAGGCAAAAAATCTGGATATTAACTAATCGTGAAAATTCTGTCCTAGGAATAATACCTTTCAGGCAAGATAGAAAATATGCGAGGGATGAGAAGACGAATAAAATTCTCAAAATTTTTAATGAAAAGTAAAATGAAATTTAGAAACTGGTTTTTATTGATTCTGTTGTTTTTAGCGACAGGAATTAATGCACAAATCAAAAATCCTGTAAAATTTAAATTTACAATCAACGAATTAGGAAACAATCAATACGAAGCCGTGTTGAATGCTACGATGGAAAGCGGTTGGCATATTTATTCCAGAGACATTCCTGAAGATACGGGAATTCCGACGGAATATAAAGTTTCCGGAAAAAATATTGAGCTGATTGGAAAATTCGTGGAAGTTGGTAAAAAGCATGAAGAATTTTCTGAAGCTTTTGGCGGAAAGATCGTTTTTTATTCCAATTCAGCAGGATTCAAGCAAAAATTTAAGCTAAAAGACGGAACAAAACCTGCTGATGTAGTTGCAGAAATTACGTATCAGACTTGTGATGATCGCGTTTGTTTAGCTCCGAATACCTTAGAATTCAACAAACAGGTTACGCCAAAAGGCGCAACTGAAGAAGCTAAAACGGACGAAAAAGCAGAACCTTCAAAAGATTCTGTAGCTGCCCCAGTAACGACAGAAACGGTTGTTGAAAATCCGGCAAAAGGTGAAGTTACGGTAACAGAAGCGTCGAAATTAGATCCGAAACAATTAAAAATTGAGTCGATTGATTTCCAAAAACCTTTAACAGATTGCGGAACTGCTTCGACAAAAGTGGACGAAAATTATTGGACTTATTTGTTCTTAGGATTTATCGGAGGATTAATTGCATTGTTGACGCCGTGTGTATTTCCAATGATTCCGTTAACGGTTTCGTTCTTTACTAAAGGAAGTAAAAACAAAGCAAAAGGTAAAAGAGATGCCATGATCTACGGATTTTTCATCTTTTTAATTTTCGTTTTATTAAGTGTTCCTTTCCATATTATTGACGGAATTGCAGGAAATATTTTCAACGAAATTTCAACAAGCGTTTGGCTGAATATCGCCTTCTTCATCATCTTTATTTTCTTCGCGGGAAGTTTCTTCGGATATTATGATATTACGTTACCAAGCTCAATTGCGAACAAATCTTCAAAAGCAGAAGAAGCTGGTGGAATCATCGGAATTTTCTTCATGGCGTTGACGTTGGTTATCGTTTCCTTCTCATGTACAGGACCAATTTTGGGAAGTTTATTGGGAAGTGCCGTAACAGGTTCTACAAACGTTCCAATGTTACTGACCTTTGCTCTGGCAGGTTTCGGATTGGCTTGGGCGATTATTTTCGGATTATTGGCTTTATTCCCGCAAGCATTACAAAGTCTTCCAAAATCAGGAGGCTGGATGAATACCGTGAAAGTGGTTTTAGGTTTCGTGGAATTGGCTTTAGCGTTAAAATTCTTATCAAAAGCAGACTTAGTTTCTAAAACATTCTTATTAAAAAGAGAACTTTTCATCGCAGTTTGGATTATCGTGGCGTTAGGTTTAGCATTATATTTATTTGGATTAATCAGATTCCCGCACGATGATAAGAAACCAAAAATTTCTATCACAAGAAAGATTTTGGGAGTTTTAGGATTCGGATTTGTAATTTATTTGGTTCAGGGATTAATTCCTTCTGAACGTCCGAAATTGCAATTATTAAGCGGAATCTTACCTCCTTTAAATGTGAGCTATTTCCATGATGAAAAAGATGGAATTCTGGGAATGCATCCTGAACATGATTTTTTCAAAGCGATTGAATTGGCTAAAAAAGAAGACAAACCGATCTTGATTGACTTCACTGGTTACGGTTGTGAAAACTGTAGAAAAATGGAGGAATTTGTTTGGAGTGAGCCGGATATTTTACCGATTCTTCAAAATGACATTGTTTTAGCATCTTTATATGTTGATGACAAAGAAGAACTTCCTGAAGACCAAAAAACAAAAATTGATCTGGGTGACGGACAAGTGAAAAAAGTAAAAACAATCGGTGACCGATGGAGCTTATTCCAACAGGTTAATTTCAATAATAATTCTCAACCGCATTATGTATTGGTAACACCGGACGGAAAAGTGATCAACACTCCGGTTTCAGGATATATGCCGAAAGAGGATTTCAAGAAATTCTTAGAATGTGGAGTCAATTATTATAAAAAGAATAAATAAAAACTTCAAAATAGTATTATAAAACTCATGTCGAAAGGCATGAGTTTTTTGTTTTTTTTAAAGCTTAAATTTAAAATTATCTATTGTCAAACGTTTGAATTTATAAATTGACGCGGCAACTTGACTTTCAATAACATTAATGAAACATAATTCGTAATTAAATACCAATCAACACCTTACATCAAATCAAAAAGAAATGAATTTATAAATTAAAGGAGTATCTCCTATTTCCCAGACAAAAAACAGCCGTTTCGGGTATTAGCTTTGTATCAATCATTACAGATCAATACTCATCGATATTCAACACTAGAGTAATTGTTTAACATTAAAAAACATCAAAGTTATGGCTGAAGTAATTGCACAAGAAAAACAGGGAGGCAGCAAACAACGTAAAAAACCGATACGTGTAGATATGACTCCCATGGTAGACTTAGGATTTTTATTAATCACTTTTTTTATGTTTACCACGAATTTTACTAAACCTAATGTAATGGATTTAGGTCTGCCGGGAAAATCGAGAGATCCGATCCACAATCCTAAAAATTTTATTGATAAAAGAAATCAGATCACTTTTATTTTAGGAAAAAACGACAGAGTTTTCTATCATCAAAGTGATGCCGAAGATTTAAATACACGCAATCTGAAAGAAACCGATTTTGGAGGCATAAAAATCACAAAGATTATCGCGGAAGCTTATAATAATGCTCCGAAAAAGGAAAATTTCACCATCATCATAAAACCGACCGATGATGCCAATTATAAGAACTTTGTAGACGTGCTGGATAATATCGCGATCTCCAAGAAAGAACGCTACGGAATTACCGACATCAAGCCGTGGGAAAAGAAAGTTTACGAAGAATTAACCAAATAATACAAAAGGGCATTTTCAAAATGCTCTTTTTTTGTTTACATTTGAGATAAAATTTTATTTTTTGATGAAAAACTTCTTAACCGCAATAGCTTTAGCTACTTTAATTATTTCGTGTTCAAAAAAAGAAACACAATCGACAAACAGTCAGACAGACAGCACAACAGCTGTTGATTCTATTAATGCTGCGAGAACAAAAATCAATGACAGCATTAAAGCAAAAAATAGCGTAAATCGTTTTAAAGATTTCAACGGAACCCATCAGTTTACGTATCAGAATGACAGTTCGCCTAAATATTCAGGATCAGTAAAATTTGATAAAATTGATGGCGAAAGAGATCATTATACGATTTCGGGAGATATAAAATCTGGTAAAAATAACGTTACCATTAAAGGTTTTGCAGCCGTAGTTTCAGACAAACATTTGAATTTCACAGGAGAAATTACTCAAAGTATTGCCGATAACGACAATGGAAAAGCTTACACCAGAAAAGGAACCAAAACTTTTATGTCGAAAGATGGCGGAAAAACGTGGAGACTTCAGGATAT
>DKLU01000245.1:9760-19220 GCA_002455915.1 Chryseobacterium sp. UBA6632 | reverse complement strand
GAATGGTTCAGGATTTGTTGATTATATTGACATTCACTTTTAATAAGTAAGATCATGCTACATTTTGAGAAAAAAGGAAACGGAAAAGAGACTTTAGTACTGCTTCATGGCTTCATGGAAAATAGTTCTATCTGGAGCGATATGGAACCTCATTTATCTGAAAATTTCACTCTGCTAAAGATTGATCTTCCAGGGCATGGTCAATCTGAAATTATTGCTGAAGTACAAACGATGGAATTGGTGGCCGAAGAAGTAAAAAAGGTGCTGGACAGTCAGAATCTTAAAAAAATTCATTTATTAGGGCATTCCATGGGTGGTTATATTTCTTTAGGTTTTGCTGAAAAATATCCTGAATATCTTAAAAGTTTAACTTTATTTTTCTCAACGTATTTTCCGGATGATGCTGAGAAAAAGGCACAGCGCATTAAAAGTTACCGAATTATACAAGATGCGTTTGCTCATTATGCAAGAGCCGGTGTTCCGAATCTTTTCAACCCAAATGAAAAAGATATTTTGGAAGGAAAAATTGAAATCGCTTTGCAAACGGCACTTTCCACAAACAATCTTGGTGCATTAGCTTCCGTAAAAGGAATGGTGGAGAGAACCGATAAAAAACACGTTCTTGAAAATCTGGAAGCCAAAATTTTAATCATTGCCGGAAAACATGACAACGCCGTAAAAACCGAACTGCTTATCAAAAATCTTCCGGACAGAACTAATATAAAATCCTATGTTCTAGATTGCGGACACAATGGGCATTGGGAAAAACCGGGTATCTGCGCTGCAATCATCAACACCGAGCTTCTTCACAACTTACCAAAACACCTTGTATTATAAAATATTTTTATGAGAATTTACTTATTTTCAGTTCTACTATTTTGCTTGATTAATTGTAAAAAAGAGAACAAAATCGCCAGCAAAAATCCTACAAACGATTCTATTACCAATACCGAAACTCAGGTAAAAGATAGTCTTCAGACAAAAGAAGTTAAAAAAGAAGTATTTAATTTTGAAACCGAATTATGCACAAATAAAGGCTATTTTGATGCTAATAAATATTCAAAAGAAGAAATTCAGAATACGTATAAACTTTGGTTTGAACTAGGCGGTATTTCTCTGAACGATCCTGCTGTTTTTAAACTGGAAGATCTTCAACAGGTAAGAAGAGATAAAAACCAGCTTCTTGCAAAACTAGATAAAGATTTTGCAGAAAAAAAAGCCCTGATCGAAAACCTGAAAGTAGTCAATATTCCTTATTGGCAGAATGTTAAAACCCAAACAGCTCAAGCTTTGGTTCAGGAATATGAACTGGATAAGATCAAAATTATGGCTTATTCTGATCCTTCTGTTTTATTGAATTCTAAATTTAAAAGCTGTAGTCATTTTGCCCGTGTTTTAAATTCCGGTGACAATGAAATTATTGAAGAATGGAGAAAAATGCGTGAGCAAATGAGCAAGAAAAACGGCGATCCGCAAAGAATCATGGATGAATTTGAAAGCCGTCTGAATTCTTCATACAAAAAAGATTATGCTATTTTGGATCTGATTGTTTTTGGATGGGGAAATTGTGCCAATGACGAAATTCAACGTCCTGAACATGATGAAAAAATGAATAAGCAATTCGAATCTCTTTTTATAAAAATTGATGCTGAATGTGACGAGCCTTAGTAAATACTTCTCAAAAAATCTTGTATCTTAGTAAAGCTTAATATTTTTGATGGGCATTTTCAATTTCACAAAAAAGAAACCGATCATCGGCCTGACACTTTCAGGCGGAGGAATGCGCGGAATAGCCCATATTGCAGTTTTAAAAGCTTTGGAAGAATATGATCTGAAACCACAGATTATCTCAGGAACCAGCGCAGGGTCTATTGTTGCCGCATTTTATTCTTTCGGAAAAACTCCGGATGAAATGATGGATATCGTAAGACAAACCACTTTTTTTTCGAGATCCTATTTACGACTTTCCAAGAACGGAATTTTCAGCTCTAATTTTATTTTAAAATTGTTTAAAGATCATTTTCCGGAAGATGATTTTAGCATTTTAAAACTTCCTGTTTATGTTGCAGCTACTGAAATGACGCATGGAATTGTTGATTTTTTTTCAGAAGGTGAATTATTCGGTCCTTTATTGGCTTCATCAAGTGTTCCTTTTGTACTTCCGCCCGTGAAAATGGGCGAGAAAATATATGTTGACGGCGGTGTTTTAGACAATCTTCCGATCGAACCTATTATTGATAAATGTGATTTTTTAATTGCCTCACACGTCAACTCTATAAGTTACGACAGCCTACAAAGCATGAGTTTGCTGAAAGAATTTGACCGGATTTTACATTTAGCCATCGCCAAATCAGTTTATTCTAAAGTAAAACATTGTGATATTTTTTTGGATCCGCCTAAGATGACGAAATTCAGTTTATTCAACAAAAAATCGCTGGATATTATGTTTCAGGAAGTGTATGAATATACCTGCCGTGAACTGGAGGAGAAAGGATATTCTAAGGGTTCTTTTGAGGTTTGAGAGAAATAGAGTAAAAGAGTTTTAGAATTTGAGGGTTTTAAGATTCTTCATTTCATTCAGAATTTCAAAAGAAAGACGAAAACCATCAACAATGATCTATTTTATTACAAATTTTCTCCTTCTATTTTTTCTTTAAATATTTCAAGCGTATTCAACAAAGAATCATTTGATTTTCCGCCTGCTGCGTTGATGTGCCCTCCTCCATTGAAATATTTTCTTGAAAACTGGTTCACATCCATATCATCTTTACTTCTGAAAGAAATTTTAATAAAATCTTCATACAAATCTTCCATGAAAAATGCGGACATTTTTACGCCCAAAATACTCAGTCCGTAATTGACAAAACCTTCGGTATCTCCTTTCTGGAAGCCATATTCCTTCAATTCTTCTCTGGTAAGATATAAAACAGCAACCGTACCATCTTTTACCACTTCAATTCTTCCTAAAATCAAGGCTAATAAATGAAGTCTGGAAACCGTATTTGTATCCCAGGTATTGGAAGTAATCATTGCAGGATCTGCTCCTTTTTCAATTAAATTTGCAATAATCCGGTGTGTTGTTGCACTTGTAGAACGGAAACGGAAACCACCGGTATCCGTCATAATTCCGGTATAAAGACATTCTGCAATATCTTTATTCACTAAATCCTGATCACCCATCGCTTCGATAAAATGATAAATCATCTGACAGGTCGCAGGAATAACGGTATCTGAATAGACAAAATCAAACTGTTCCGGCTGTTGGTGATGATCGATAAGGATTTTTTTAGCTGCAGCTTTCGTCAGCCAATCTCCCAACAAACCAATTCTTGAAGGAGAATTGAAATCTAAACAGAAAATAACATCCGCTTCATTGATCAAATCGAATGCAACTTTTCTTTTGTACTCACCAATAATGGCTTTTTTAGATTCCGGCATCCATTTCAAAAACTTCGGAAAATCGTTTGGAACCACAACTTCAGCGTGAATTCCTTTTGCCTTTAAATAATGTTTCAGCCCCAAACTGGAACCAATAGCATCGCCATCCGGATTATAATGAGTAAGAATTACTATTTTATTTTCTGGAATAAGTAATGTATTGATTTCTAAAAGTTCTGCTGGTGTAAACATCATTATGTTTAATTTTTTCTTTAATTTTGAGTTTCCAAAGATAGAGCTTTTAAATAAATCATTAATATTATTATTTAAATATAATAGGAATTCGTTTTACAGCGGAGGTTTATAAGTAATCCATTAAAAAGCACTGCAAATATTTTCAAAAAAAACTTAGGAATATTTGCAACTTCTAAAAAATTCCATATCTTTGCAACCTGAAAATTAATAGAATAATTACGATTTAAACATATAGTAATGAGTAAAAGAACATTCCAGCCATCAGAGAGAAAAAGAAGAAACAAACACGGTTTCAGAGAAAGAATGTCTACGCCAAATGGAAGAAGAGTTTTGGCTGCGAGAAGAGCTAAAGGCAGAAAGAGTTTAACTGTAAGTGCTGCACGCGCTAAGAGATAATAACTCTATTATCATATACAAATCATGCTTGAAAAGAAATTTTTCGAGCATTTTTTGTTGTTAAAATTTCCTAAAATTCAAGGTTCTTACGTTTCTTTTTTCTATTTTTAAAATCTGAAAAAATATTCCAGAAAAAGCCTTATAAAATCGAATTTATGCCACATACCAATATCTCCGGAGATAATATTATAAGTTTGCAACACGCGAAAATCGCACAAAAAAACTTCACTGTTCTTTCTGATGTTAATCTTAATATTAAAAAAGGAAGATTCTGCTATCTTATCGGGAAAACCGGTTCCGGAAAAAGTTCATTGTTAAAGACTTTGTACGGGCACATTCCATTAGCTTCAGGACACGGAGCAGTGGTAGGTTTTGATTTGGCTAAACTGAGAACTTCCGACATTCCGAACCTTAGAAGAAAATTAGGAATTGTTTTCCAGGATTTCCAATTGCTTTCTGACAGAACGGTGGAGAAGAATCTGAAATTCGTACTTGAAGCCACAGGATGGAATGACAAAACAAAAATGGAAGACCGCATCAACGAAGTTTTAGGAAGCGTAAATATGAAAAGTAAGAAGCACAAAATGCCGCATGAGCTTTCTGGTGGAGAGCAGCAGCGTGTGGCGATTGCAAGAGCTTTACTAAATCATCCTGATCTTATTCTAGCGGATGAGCCTACCGGAAATCTTGACCCTGAAACGTCCAACGAAATTATGACGTTGCTAAAGCAGGTTGCCCTAGAAAACGGAGCTGCTGTGGTAATGGCAACACATGATTATCACATGATCCAAAACTTCCCTGGAGAAGCGATAAGATGTGAGGATGGAAAAGTTTCTGTGTTGGATACTGCAGAATTATTTGAATAAATAATTTAACCAGATTTTTAAGTTTTAAAATCGTAACAACTTAATATTCTTAACTCCTTGGTTTAGAAATATATTTTATTTGCGAAAAACATGAAACTCTTTGGTGAGTTCAAGATATTGGTCCGAGTATTGTCTCGGACTTTTTTCTATCACAAACTCAGATTCCTGTAATTTGTTTTCCGTTTTAGAAAATTCAAGAATCAATCTTTTTGTTTTTGAGTTTTCAATGCCTTTAATATTGATTCTTTTTATTAAAAATAATTGATTTTCAGCAGCAATTTTAATAAAATCATTTCCCGCTTCAATGGGAATTATAACTGAAAAAATTCCGTTTTCGGTAAGTAAGGTTGAAGATTTTGAAATCAATTGTCTGAAATTCAACTCCACTGTTTGTCTTGCAATCTTATCTTTTTCAGAATTTGAAGATTCAAAATATGGTGGATTTGAAACAATTAAATCAAATTTTTCTTCTGTTTCAAAATATTTAAAATCTTGATGAATATTTTTTAATCTTGAATGAAAAGGAGAATTTTCGAAATTCTGTTCTGTAAGATTTACCGCTTCTTCATTGATATCAATCCCTAGAAACTCTGCCTGAGAATTTCTTTGAGCAAGCATTAATGAAATCAAACCCGTTCCTGTTCCAATTTCAAGAATATGAGATGCTTCACTCACATTTGCCAAAGCGCCCAGCAAAACACCGTCTGTACCTACACGGAAGACGTTTTTTAACTGTTGAATTTCAAATTGTTTAAACGTAAAAGGCTTCACTATAAATTGGTGGGTAAAGTAATGATGAATGTTGAGCCTTTTCCAACCTCAGATTTCACGGTAATTTCGCCTTTATAATCTTCAATCATCTTTCTGACCATCGATAAACCAAGTCCCATTCCGCTATTTTTTGAAGTAAAATTAGGTTCGAAAATTCGTTCGTACATATTTTCAGGAATCCCGATTCCATTATCCTGTACAGAAATCATCACCCTTCTCTGATGCTGTTCTACATCTACATTAATGATCAATTTTCGTTCATCACTTACCGCTTGTTTAGCATTCGTCACAAGATTGGTAATGATTCTGGAAAGGTAAATCCTATCCATCGTGATCATAATATTATTTTTGTTGGAATGCATGAAAATACTGTCATCATTGAAAACACGCAGAATATCTTCCACTTCAGTATTCAGATTAATGACTTCATTATTTTTTTCAGGCAATTTAGCAAACTCTGAAAAAGCTGAAGCAACGGTAGCAATCAAATCAATCTGATCGACCATTGTTTTGCTCATTTGCTTTACTCTTTCTCTGATATTCGGATCTTCAGGATCAAATTTTCTTTCAAAATTCTGAATGGTCAGTTTCATTGGTGTCAAAGGGTTTTTCACCTCGTGAGCCACCTGTTTTGCCATTTCTCTCCAAGCTTCTTCCGATGCTTTAAAACGAAGCCTTTCCTTCTGATCCTGAATCTGAAGAATCATTCGGTTATAAGCTCTCGCCAAAGCATTTAATTCATCATTTTTATAATATCTGATAGGGCGCATTTCATTCTCAAACAAGGTAATACGCGTGATCATATCAGAAAATTTAGTAATGGTTTTTGCTAAATTATTAGACGTAACCCAACTCAACCAAATACTGAAAAGAATTAAAAAAAGATCGACTAAAAGAATATATTTTACATATTTATGAAGTACTTCAAGGTAAGCAGATTCATTGTGATATAGAGGAATATACACAATTCCGATAGGTTCAAGCACATTATTTCTCAGTAAAATATAGGATGAAGTGAAAACCGCATCCTTAGCCTGATCGTAGCCACGAATATCTACTCGCGCATCCGTAGACAGAATTTTATTAACAATGCTAATCGGAATAGTTTTCTGCTCAATCAGATTAGGATCTCTGTTTGAGATTAAATAATTTCCTTTTAAATCATAAATAACAATATCGTGTTGATTAATATCCGCAATTTCAAGAATTTTATTACTTAAAACCTTAGCAAGGTCATCCGTCTGCACCAATGTTCTACTCACAGCATAATCCAAATAGCCCATTACGGCATTGGTCTTATCCTGCATGTCGATACGGCTCTGCTCCAAAGAGTTATTCCTCAGAACAAAGTACGGCACCAGCGAAGAAGCAGCAACACTTAAAAGACATACCAATAAGAAACCGAAAAAAACCCGGTTTCTTAAGCTATATCCTTTGTAAATATTAATTGACATTCTGTTTATTAATTAACCTAGCAATATACTTACCAATTATATCAAATTCAAGATTTACCTTATCTCCTGATTTTAAATGTTTCATGTTGGTAAATTCCCAAGTATAAGGAATAATTGCTACGGAAAACTGAGTGTCCTCGCTTTTTGCAACTGTTAAACTGATTCCGTTGACTGTAATAGAACCTTGAGGAACCGTTACAAAACTTCCATTATCTTCATATTTAATGGTAATGAAATAACTTCCGTCTTTATTTTCGATGCTTACCACTTCTCCGGTTTTATCTACGTGACCTTGTACGATGTGTCCGTCTAATCTTCCATCCATTTTCATGCAACGTTCAAGATTTACCACAGAACCTACTTCCCACTTTCCAAGGTTTGTTTTTTCAAGAGTTTCGTTAATGGCAGTCACCACATATTGATCTCCTTCAATTTTCACCACCGTTAAACAACAACCGTTATGTGCAAGGCTTTGATCTATCTTTAATTCATTAGTAAAAAGGCATGTAAGGGTAAAATCTATATTACTTCCGTTTTCTTCAATTTTCTCAATAACTCCAACTGCTTCAATAATTCCTGTGAACATATTATTTTTTGCTAAATTTGTAAAATTATAATCTTCAAAGATAATCAAAATGAGCCCAAAAAACCATAAAGTACGAGTAGGAATTTCAATCGGCGATTTCAACGGCATCGGCCCTGAGATCATTATGAAATGCCTGACAGACAAAACCATCACGGATTTTTTCACTCCGGTAATTTTTGGTTCGGGAAAATTATTTACCTATCAGAAAAATATTTTTAAATTAAATCTGAATTTCAATTACATCAACGAACCTTCACAGGCACAGGCAGGAAAACTGAATATGGTAAACCTTGTGAAAGATAATGTGAATGTAGAATTGGGAAAACCTACTGAAGAATCTACCAAAATGGCGATCGATTCTCTGGAAGCGGCTACCGAAGCTTTAATTAAAGGAGATATTGATGTGATCGTAACTGCGCCTATCAACAAAGATGAAATGGTAAAGATGGGCTTCAAACACACTGGTCACACAGGATATTTTGAAGAAAAATTCAACAAAAAAGGATTGATGTTTCTGGTAACTGAAGATTTGAAAGTTGCTGTTTCTACACACCATATTCCAATTTCAAAAGTTGCTGAAAATATTTCAAAAGAAAAAATAAAAAAACAGATCAGAATGCTTAACCAGACGCTGATCGAAGATTTTAATATTTCTAAACCTAAAATTGCCGTTTTAGGATTGAATCCTCACTCAGGAGACGGCGGCGTAATCGGAACTGAAGAAATAGAAATCATTGAACCGGCTATCAGAGAGCTTTCAGATAACGGAATTCTGGCTTTTGGACCATTTCCTGCAGACAGCTTTTTTCAGCCGAACAAATACAAGAGCTTCGATGCTGTTTTAGCAATGTATCACGATCAAGGTTTAGCACCTTTCAAGACGTTAGCGTATGAAGAAGGAGTGAATTATACCGCAGGTTTACCATTTATCAGAACTTCGCCGGATCACGGTGTTGCTTATGATATTGCAGGGAAAAATGTGGCAGATGCGCAGAGTTTTATGGAATCGATCTTCACAGCCATTAAAGTTTTTAAGAATAGAGAGGAATATAAAGAACTGATGCAAAACCGTCTACAGCCAAGAAAAATGGCGATGGATAACGGAATTGATGAGGATCTTCCTGAGGAAACTGAGGCTTAAACCTTTGAAACAAATTTTAAATTAATTTGTTGGAAAATTTATTTGTTATTATAAAAAAATTGCATATTTTTGCACACTCATTTTATGGACAAGTTAAGAAACTACGACGTAAGCTTTTCCGGATTGAAAACCGGCAAGCACGAGTTCAAGTTTGAGATAGATAAAGAGTTCTTTCAATTATTTGACACTGAGCAGGAATTTACAAATCCTAGAATCGCAGTGGATGTTTTATTAGACAAACACACTACTTTTTTAGAATTTGAGATCAAAGTAAGCGGGACAGTTGAATTGGTTTGTGATATTACAAACGACAATTTCGACCATCCTATTGAAAACGAGATTAAAGTTTTGGTGAAATTTGGTGAAGAATATGATGACAGCGAAGAAGATGTGATCACAATCCCAACTAGCGACCATGCTTTTAATATCTCTCAGCTTATTTACGAAAACGTTGCACTTTCTATTCCGATGAAAAAAATTTCACCGAATATAAGTGATGAAGATCTGGCAATTTTAGATCAATTCAGTGCAAAAGAAACTGAAGAAGAGGAAGAACACGAAAGTGACCCAAGATGGGACGCTTTAAAAAATTTAAAGAATAAAAATTAAATAG
>DKLU01000245.1:2848-9661 GCA_002455915.1 Chryseobacterium sp. UBA6632 | reverse complement strand
TAAATAGTTTAATGATGGGATGATGAATCTCATCGCTCATCAATTAAAAAAGTTATTACAAAATGGCACATCCAAAGAGAAGACAGTCGTCTACAAGAAGAGATAAGAGAAGAACTCACTATAAAGCTGTAGTTCCTCAATTGGCAAAAGATTCAGCAACAGGAGAGCTTCACCTATACCACAGAGCTCACTGGCATGAAGGAAAACTTTACTACAGAGGTAAAGTAGTATTGGAAAAAGAAGTAGCAACTACTGAAGAAAACTAAGAGTCGCTTTTCGCTGAAAAAGCCTCATTTTAATACAAAAACCGCCCAATTTTGATAAAATTTGGCGGTTTTTTGTTGTTTTTTACGTTTTTTTGGTATCTTTGAAAAAAATCAAATATCAAATTTATGGACATTAAAGACATACAAAATCTTATCAAGTTTGTATCTAAAGCAGAGGTTTCTGAGGTGAAATACAAAACTAAAGATTTCGAAATCACTATTAAAACTCCATTAGCTGGAAGCGAAGTTGCTTATGCTCAACCTGCAGTTTACCACACTGCTCCTCAGCAAGTGGCTGCTCCTGCACCTGTAGCAACTCCTGCTGCTGCACCTGCTGAAAAAGCTGAAGCTGCATCTGACGACAGCAAATATATCACGATTAAATCTCCAATGATCGGAACTTTCTACAGAAAACCATCTCCAGATAAAGATGTATTCGTAAACGTAGGTGACGAAGTTTCTGTAGGGAAAGTAGTTTGTGTAATTGAAGCAATGAAATTATTCAACCAAATTGATTCTGAAGTAAGCGGAAAAATCGTTAAGATTTTAGTGGATGATGCTACTCCGGTAGAATATGATCAACCTTTATTCTTAGTAGATCCATCTTAATTTAGATGTTAGATGTTAGACATTAGATGTTAAAAGATGGAAGTGGGAAGTTGGATGCTGGAAGTTTACCAGCTTTGATTTTATCCCATTCCCATCGTCACATCACCGCATTATCTAATTTTCAAATTATCTAATTTTCAAATTGAAGAAGATGTTCAAAAAAATATTAATTGCCAATCGTGGCGAGATTGCAATGCGTATCTTACGTACTTGTAAAGAAATGGGAATCAAAACTGTTGCGGTATACTCTACTGCCGACAAAGACAGTCTTCATGTAAGATTTGCTGACGAGGCTGTTTGTATTGGTCCTGCAATGAGTAAAGACTCATACCTGAAAATCCCTAACATTATTGCTGCTGCAGAAATTACAAATGCAGACGCGATTCACCCAGGTTACGGATTCTTATCTGAAAATGCCAACTTCTCAAGAATTTGTGAGAAAAACGGCATCAAATTCATCGGTGCTTCTCCTGAGCAAATTGAAAAAATGGGAGATAAAGCAAATGCTAAAGCTACGATGAAAGCTGCCGGAGTACCTTGTGTACCTGGTTCTGACGGTTTGATTGAATCTTACGAACACGCTGTAAAAGTTGCTGAAGAAACAGGATATCCTGTAATGATTAAAGCAACTGCCGGTGGTGGTGGAAAAGGAATGAGAGCTGTTTGGAAAGCTGAAGACCTTAAAGACCACTGGGAATCTGCAATTCAGGAAGCTGTGGCTGCCTTCGGAAACGGAGGGATGTACATGGAAAAATTGATTGAAGAGCCTAGACACATCGAAATTCAGGTTGCAGGAGACCAATTTGGTAAAGCTTGTCACCTTTCTGAAAGAGACTGTTCAGTTCAGAGAAGAAATCAGAAATTGACGGAAGAAACTCCATCTCCTTTCATGACAGACGAGCTTCGTGAGAAAATGGGGGAAGCAGCAGTAAAAGCAGCAGAATTCATTGGATATGAAGGTGTTGGAACGATTGAATTCCTTGTAGACAAGCACAGAAATTTCTATTTCATGGAAATGAATACGAGAATTCAGGTAGAACACCCTATTACTGAGCAGGTTATTGATTATGACTTAATCAGAGAGCAAATTCTTTTAGCGGCAGGAACTCCAATTTCAGGAATTAATTATTACCCGAAATTGCATTCTATCGAGTGTAGAATTAACGCGGAAGATCCTTATGCTGATTTCAGACCCTCTCCGGGGAAAATCACTGGATTGAATATCCCTGGTGGACACGGAGTAAGAGTTGACACTCATGTTTATGCGGGATACACAATTCCTTCTAACTACGACTCAATGATTGCTAAACTGATTACGACGGCTCAAACCCGTGAAGAAGCGATTGCAAAAATGAGAAGAGCTTTGGAAGAATTCTATATTGAAGGTGTAAAAACTACTATCCCTTTCCACAGACAACTGATGGATAATGAAGATTATCTTTCAGGAAACTATACGACGAAATTCATGGAGGATTTTGTTATGGATAGAAAATACGATAATCACTAAGATTATTTTAAAATAAAAACTTGGAACTGTCTCTTTTTGAGGCAGTTTTTTTGTTTTTAAAACTTTGTCAAAGTTGGCTGAAAAGATATTATCACTTTAATCACTAATTAAATTAAACAAGATACCCAATTACCCCTGATAAATATTCAATTAACTATCAAACAAACCTTATTTAAAGGATAAGATTTCTGTTGATAAATATCGTTTATAATGTTTAACTTTGTCAAAAACCAAAATATATGTCAACAGTAGAAACAGCAAAAAACTCACAGTATTTTATTGACCTTGAAGACAAACATGGAGCACACAATTACCACCCTCTTCCGGTAGTTTTAGACAAAGGAGAAGGCGTATTTGTTTGGGACGTGGAAGGCAAAAGATATTATGATTTTCTTTCAGCGTATTCTGCTGTGAACCAAGGGCATTCTCATCCTAAAATTGTAAATGCTTTAGTGGAGCAAGCTAAAAAATTAGCTTTAACATCAAGAGCATTTTACAACTCAAAATTAGGAGAATACGAACAAAAGATCACCACTCTATTCGGATTTGATAAGGTTTTACCCATGAATTCCGGTGCTGAAGCCGTGGAAACTGCGGTAAAATTAGCCCGAAAATGGAGCTACGAAGTAAAAGGAATTTCTGAAAACGCAGCAAAAATTATTGTTTGCGAAAACAATTTCCACGGAAGAACAACAACGATCGTTTCTTTCTCGAATGACCCTGATGCCAATCAAAATTACGGACCTTTCACTCCCGGATTTATCAAAATTCCATATAACGATATCAATGCTTTGGAAGAAGTTTTAAAGAATGAAGCAGGTAATATTGCAGCATTTTTAGTTGAGCCTATTCAAGGAGAAGCCGGAGTATATGTTCCGGATGAAAATTTCCTTAAAAACGCTTCTGAACTGTGTAAAAAACACAACGTTCTTTTCATCGCAGACGAAGTTCAGACAGGTATTGCAAGAACCGGAAAATTAATAGCTTGTCATCACGAAGATGTTCAGCCTGATATTTTAATTTTAGGAAAAGCACTTTCTGGCGGAATGTATCCTGTTTCGGCAGTTTTAGCGAATAATGAAATCATGAATGTGATTAAGCCTGGACAACATGGCTCTACTTTCGGAGGTAACCCGATTGCTTGTGCAGTGGCAGTTGCAGCTTTAGATGTTGTTGAAGAAGAAAAACTTTCTGAAAGAGCGGAAGAATTAGGTCAATTATTCAGAAACGAAATTGAAAAATTGATCGAAAAAACAAGTCTGATCACAAAAGTAAGAGGAAAAGGATTGTTAAATGCTATCTTGATCAATGATACTCCGGACAGCTCTACCGCATGGAATATCTGTTTACAATTAAAAGAAAATGGGCTATTGGCAAAACCAACTCACGGAAATATCATCAGATTGGCACCACCTTTGGTAATTACTGAAGAGCAATTATTGGATTGTGTAAAAATTATTGAAAAAACGGTACTGGAGTTTGGAGGGTAAAATGAAAATTCTGATTATACAAAAAAAATTCATGGGTGATGTCCTTGTGACTTCAACTATATTACCTCTACTTAAAAAAAAATATCCGCAATCTGAAATCAGTTTTCTACTGGATGAAAAACATGCACAGATTTTAATCGGAAACCCATATATTGATCATGTCACCTTCTTTCATAAAGATGGCATGGTCAAAACTTTATCTGAAGTAAAAAGTAAAAAGTTTGATATGGTAATCGATCTTTATTCTAAGATGGAAACCGGAATTATCACTTTATTGTCAGGTGCAAAAACCAGAATTGGCTTTTTTAAAAAATATACCCAGTTTTTTTACAATCATCCTGTAAAGAGACAAATGCAGGTAAAATCTACCAACACCACATTAGGCATAGAACATCGTCTTCAAATGCTGGAACCTCTAAATATTCCTTTCGAAGAAGCTTTTCCTAAAGTATATTTATTGGAAGAGGAAGTAAAAAATGCTAAGAGAATACTTCGCGAAAATAATCTTTCAACCGAGGATGATCTTATTATGATCAGCACATTTGGGAGCTCAGAAGAGAAGACCTACCCTATTGAGTATATGGCTGAATTACTGAACGATATTGCAGCCTATAAACCCAATGCAAAGATTTTATGTAATTATCTTCCTTCGCAAAAAGCACTATTTGAGGAATTATACCATTTAATTTCAGAAAAAACACAAAACAGTATTGTAAAAACATTCGACACTAAAAATTTAAGAGAATTTGCTGCGGTAACGAGTCTTTGCAGATGCCTGATCGGCAATGAAGGAGGAGCTACTAATGTGAGTAAGGCATTAGATATCCCGACCTTCACTATTTTTTCCCCTCATATTAAAATTTCTCATTGGGCATGGACCAGCAATCCTAAAATGGATAAGTTTTTGCATGTAACAGATCATGTACAGAATTCAACAAGTTATTCAGATTTTAAACCTTCATTTTTGAAAAACGATTTAAAGGAATTTCTTGACCAAACTATTTTAAATTAACTGACTGATTTTCAAAGGATGAAAGAACCCAAAAAGATCATACTTCTGATAACCTACGACAATTGGGGTTATAATCAATACATTGCAGATGCTCTGGAAAAGAAGTCGTATGAAGTAAAACATATTAATTTTCACAGTTTCAGATATAAATATCCCGGGCTTGCTCACAAAACATTCAATTTTTTCACTAAAAATTTAGGAATTTTAAATTTAAAGCATATTCACTATAACGATGTTATTTTAAGTGAATTGAATGATATTGAAGCCATTGATATTGCCATTTATATAAAAGCAGATTTTTTGGCTCCCGAGACTATTGAAGCTATTAATAAAAAATCAAAAAAATCGGTTTTAATTATTAGTGATTCTATTAACAGATATCCTAAAACGAGAAAAATACTCAGTCTTTTTGATCAGGTTTTTTCTTTTGAGAAAAAGGATTGCAAAAAATACGATCTAACATTTAAGACCAATTTTATTTACAAAACCATTGAAAAAATCCCTTCTCACTATCGGTTTAAAGTATTCAATATAAGCTCTTATGATAATCGTTTTCCTGTGATCAAGAAAATAGCAAAGGCTTTGTATGATCTAAAGGTAAACAGTAAAATCATTATTTTCAGTTCTAAGGAAAATAATGAGCCTTATCTTGAATTTTCGAAGTGTACTTTATCGATTTCTGAGATCAATGATTTTCTAGAGCAAACTGAAATTATGCTGGATGTAAGCAGAAATATGCAACAGGGATTAAGTTTTAGAGTATTTGAAAGTCTTGGACTGAAGAAAAAACTGATCACGACCAATAGAGATATTATCCATTACGATTTTTATAATCCTCAGAATATATTGGTAATTGAAGATGTGAATAATATTACGATTCCTGATGCATTTCTTAACACTCCTTACAATGAGGTTCCAAAAGATGTTCTTCATAAATATCTGATAGAAAACTGGGTAGATGATTTGGTTAATTAATATTTTGTAATTTTAAAAATTAAATGGTATTATCGCATTGGCAATTGAGGAAATTTCTCAATAAAAACCGATTTATTAACTGAATTTCTATGATTTCTTATAAAAATACTTCCAAGATCATTATATTTTGTCCTCCAAAGAAAGTAACAGGTGGTCCGGAAGCATTACATCAGCTTTCAAACAAATTGTATGAACTGAATTTCGACAATGTGTTTATGCATTATGTTCCTAAAAGAGCGAATGCAAAAGCTGAAAACTATAATATCTACAAAACGAAGGAAATAACTGTTGTTGAAGACCATCCGGATAATATCTTAATTGTCCCGGAATCGATGACGTTTTTAATTAAACAATATCCTCTAAGTCAAAAGATTATTTGGTGGTTGAGCGTAGATTTTTATAAAATCTTGATGGATTACAGAATAAGAAAACAGAGCTTTTTTACAAAATTATTTTATAAACAATCGGATAAGGAATATCATTTTGAAAACTTACCGAATGTTTATCAGTGGGCGCAATCTTACCGATCGAGTATTTATCTTAAAGACCATCATATCCCTGAAAACCAGATAGATTATGTTTGTGATTATATCAATCCTATTTTTCTGGAAAACAGTCAGCAAATTCAAAAAGACTTGACCAACAAAACAATTTTATACAATCCAAAAAAAGGAAAAAAAGAAATTTCTGATTTAATTAAAGCTACCCCAGATCTAACATGGATTCCCATTCAGAATATGAATGCCAACCAAATCAAGGAGATTATGTCTAAATCATTGTTGTATGTTGATTTTGGTGAAAATCCTGGGAGAGATAAAATGCTTAGAGAATCGGTATCACGAGATTGCTGTATTATTTCCGGAAAAAACGGTTCTTCAGCTTATTATGAAGATCTCATGATTCCTGAAGAATACAAATTTCAATTCAGCGAAGATAAAATTCCCGAAATTGCAG
>DKLU01000245.1:0-2742 GCA_002455915.1 Chryseobacterium sp. UBA6632 | reverse complement strand
CAGCTAAAATAAAAGAAGTTTTAAATAATTATCCACAACATATTCCGCATTTTAAAGTTTATAAAGAAGTGGTTTTGGGAGAGGAAGCTTTATTTGAAAAAAAATTAAAAGAAATTTTTAGAATTGATTGATATGAGTAATAATAAAGAAGTATTTGGCGTTAATATGTCTGGCTTTTTTAATGCAGAAATTGGTTTCGGAGAAGCTATCCGAGGAAATTTAAATGCATTGAAAAAGGTAGGAATTCCTGCTAAACCAATCAACTTCAACTTAAATGTCAGTCAACGTCTTAATGATACGTCTGTAGATTTTGAAGATAATATAAATAATTATCCTGTAAATATTGTACATCTGAATATGGATGCTATTCTGAGTTTTATTCAGGAGAAATCTACAGATTATTTTCAGGGAAAATATAATATAGGATATTGGGCTTGGGAAATGGAAGAATTTCCAGATGTGTATGCGGAATTTTTCAAATTCTATGACGAAATTTGGACCTGCTCTAGATACTGTTTAGATTCCATGTCATTGAAATCTCCTATTCCGGTGGTGAATATTCCTCACCCGATCAATATCCGAGAAGAAGATATTGATTCAACTTTTGATGCCGGATTACCGAAAGATTCTTTTAATTTTCTATTTGTATTTGATTATAATAGCTTAATTGAAAGAAAAAACCCGATTGGGCTTATTGATGCTTATGAAAAAGCATTTGGTATCAATAATGAAAAAGTAAAGCTTGTACTTAAAACATCACTTTCCAATCATCATTCAAAAGCTAAGAAAAAAGTGATAGAAAGAATCGGAGACAATAAAAGCATTATTTATAAAGAAGAAATGCTTCGCAGACCTGAACTATTGGCTCTGATCAATAAAGCTGACTGCTACATCTCTTTACATCGTGCTGAAGGATTTGGTCTTACGATCGCGGAGGCAATGGCGTTGGGAAAACCGGTCATCGCTACAGGTTATTCGGGTAATTTGGATTTTAATAATGCTAATAACTCTTTCCTAGTTCAATATAAAATGGTAAAACATGATGTTGATCTGAGCGTTTTGCCTAAAAATAACTACTGGTCTGAGCCGGATACCAATCATGCTGCTGAACTGATGACTTATGTTTATGAAAATCAGGATAAAGCTGCAGAAGTAGGAAAAAAGGGGAAAGAATATATTCAAACCTATCTTTCACCAGATGCTATTGGTGAAAAAATGAAGACAAGGCTTGATATTATTGAAAAAACCATTCTGGCAGAAAGAAACGACTTTGAAGCTAAGAATAACTTGCTACAAATTGTAAGTGAAAATAAAATCTTGCAAAAAAGAGTCGCCTATTTAGAAAAAGGATTCTATAACAAGGCAAGAAAGAAAGTAAATGAAGTTTTAAAAAAGATAAAAGGGAGAAAATAATATCATAAATAGTTTAATTCATTTAAACTAAATATTCGGGAATTAAACTCTCATCAAAATATCTATGAAAGACAAAATTGCTATAGTTGTTCAGCGGTACGGCCTCGAAATAAACGGAGGTGCTGAGCTGCATGCGCGATTATTGGCTGAAAAACTGTCCCATATTTATGAGGTTGAAATTATTACAACCTGCGCCATAGAATATGAGTATTGGGATAATTATTATGCAGAAGGAACCGACCTCATCGATGGAATTACAGTAAGAAGATTCAAGACTGAGAAAAAAGATGTTAAAAAATTCAATAGTCTTAGCAAAACCGTTCGTAATCGGTATAAATACGATCATAAAAAGTTAAGCTGGCTCAACTTTCCTTACGTTCTGTTCAAAAGAATGCAATACCGTAATAAAGCATTTAATTTTAATGAATGGCTCGAGGCACAAGGCCCATTATCTTATGATCTGATTAATTTCATCAAAGAAAAAAAAGAAGATTATAAAGCCTTTATTTTCTTCACCTATTTATATCATCCTACCAATATCGGGATTAAAGAAGTGCGTGAAAAAAGCATTCTTATTCCGACGGCACACGATGAACCTCAATTTTATCTGGATGGCTACGGAGAATTATTTTCGCAGGCAAAATCTATCATTTATAATATACAGACGGAAAAAGAGCTGGTTGAAAAGACATATCCTCAAGTAAAAGAAAAATCTTCGGAAATCGCCGGAATCGGTTTTGATGATTATGACTTTTCCATGACTGAACTTCCCGACCGTTTTACCCCTAAAAAGTATTTCATTTATATCGGAAGAATTGTGGAAGATAAGGGTTGTCTCATGATGATCGAATATTTCAGGAATTTTAAAAAGATATATCCTGAATATCAAGACATTCAACTGGTGCTGGTGGGTAAAAATTCTTTAGACGAAGAAATTACTAAGGGAGATGATATTATTTTAACAGGATTTGTAGATCATGAATTAAAAAATGCTTTATTGGCTAATGCCTGTGCGCTTATTATGCCTTCTTTTTATGAAAGTCTGTCTTTGATAACATTAGAAGCCATGATGTTGAAAATCCCAGTGATTGTAAATAAAAACTGTGACGTTCTGTATTCTCACATTGAAAAAAGCGGAACAGGAAAAAGCTTTACAAATAATAAAGAATTCTCAGGAGCACTTCAGTTTTACTTACAACAGAAAAACAATGATTATCTTGTTGAAGGAAATAAAGCAAAAAAATATGTACTAGATCATTATTCCTGGGATACGGTGATCGAAAAATTCAGTTCAGTTATTAATTCATTATAATGTCAAAAAATATTTTA
>DKLU01000161.1:7010-24064 GCA_002455915.1 Chryseobacterium sp. UBA6632 | reverse complement strand
AAAAGGGGCAATGTTCGTCATGTTCATATCCGGAGTCCAGTAACGGCCGTCTTCAAGCTTCTGAGCAGTTTGATCGTTTAGCACATCCAATCCATAGATGATTTCTGCCTGAGAATTCTCAGCATTCCAAAGCTGAGTATCTAAATTTACCCTTGCACCGCCTTTTTTGGAAACGACATTCGACTGACCTCCATTCAGGAAAGTATCGCTGTATCCGTAAACGGTTCTGAAATCCTGATAATAAAGATTAACATTTAAAGCTGTTCCGCTCCAAAGGTTTTTATTGTCGTAGCTTAGTTTGTAGTTGTGGTTTCGCGGCGTTCCCTGCGGTGTTGTTTCCAGGCCTTTGCCCAGCCCTTCACCAATGGTTGGGGTGATACCGTATTTTCCAGTTTTTAAACCTAAATTCAGATCAGATTTTGAAGCATAGCCAATATAGGAAGCCTCAATTCTTTGATTATCATTGATGTTATAGCCTAACTTCAACATTCCGTTGTAGTTATCCATTTTTGAAGTGCTGTACGTTGGGCTTAAATATGTTCCGTCAGCATCTTTCATATAACCTGTTCTTTCATAAGCGAAAGACGCTACATAATCGATTTTTTTAGCAAAACTTCCCGATAAAAGCTGGCTGGCTCTGTATCCTAACGTTCCGCCATAAGGCTGCCCGGTGATTCCTACCTGAGTAATCCCCGAAATTTTTTTATCCGTTTTGTTTCTTCTTGTAATATAATTAATGATCCCTCCATCGGCTCCGTTTCCATAGATGGATGATGCTCCTTTGATGACCTCAATTCTTTCAATGACAGTAGGATCAATCACTCTTAAATCTCTTGCTCCGTTTCGAAGTGGGGTAGATTGTGGAATTCCATCAATAAGCACCAAAACCTGACGACCTCTCAATGTTTGCCCGGTGTTTGATGTTTGCCCTGAGCTTGTTGCTAAACTGGGAACCGTATATTGAAGAATACTTGTGATGTCGGAATTCACAGTTAGCTGAGCCTGTACCTGCTTTTCGCCAACAATGGTGACAGAACTTGGAATTTCCTTGATGTTTTCCTTTTTTCTGGAAGCAGTAAGAATTACTTCTTCAACACTTTTGGTCTGTAAAGTATCTTTAACTTGAGCAAAAACAGTAACTGTACCCAGACAAGCGACTGATAAAAGAGCCTTTTTCATTATATTTTTTTCTTTCCTTTTTTTTGTTTTCCCCACCAGACCAGAAATCCGGTTACGGGGAGTGATGTGCAGATTAATCCTGCTAAAAACCAAATGACTTTACCGAATAAGCCAAAATAAGATCCTGTGTGAATATCATAGTTGGCAAGCGCGTATTTTTCGGCGTTATTTAAGTTTTTATGAGCTTTATTTGATAATAGTTTCCCTGAATATTTATCAAAAGTAACCTGACTTCTGTTGCTGTGTCTCCCTTCTTTTTCATACACCGTGACAGGAATATTTTTTAATTCTTTCCCTTTTTTATTTTTTCCGTTTAATGGAATTCTAAAACTTGATGATTCGGGATATTGTTTTTTTATTTCCAAAGCGGTCAGGTCATAAACCGAAGGATTTTTCGCCAATAAAGAATCGGGAGATTTGATTTCCTTATCTTTTGGGAGATCAACAGAACCAGATAAGGCAACGTTAAACACATTTTTCACCCATGGATAAGCGAAATAAATTCCTGAAAGGCTCATAATTAAAGCAATAAATGAAGCATAAAACCCGAGAATATTATGAAGATCGTAGTTTTTACGTTTCCAGGTTTTTACATTTTTCCAGTCGAAGGTAAGACGGCTTTTTCTTGCTTTTTTATTGATGGGCCACCAAAGAACAATACCTGTAATCAGCAAGATAATAAAAAGAACTACCGGAATTCCGACCACATATTTTCCCCAATCTGCTTTTAACAACAAACTCCAGTGAATTGATTTCAGGATAGGGAAGAGATCGTATTTTTCGTTGTAAATACCTAAAATTTCCCCGGTGTACTGATTAACATAAACCGCTTTGTAGATTTTAATTTCCTGAAAATAGTTCCAGCCTTTTTTATCTCTTTCGAGATAGAGAAACTCATAAGATTTGTTTTTATCTAAAGGAATTTCTACCGTGCTGATGGGAAACTTTTCATTGACTTCCAGAGAAATTTTCTCCTTTAAAACTTCAATGGCTAATGGCTGTTGTGTGATGGTTTCAGGTTTTACCCAGATCGCCTCTTTTCGGAGAACGCCCTGTATTTCATCCATAAAAACATACATTGTGCCTGTTAAAGACACAATAAACACAATAAGACCAACGGCCAAACCAAACCACAAATGCAGTTTGGCAGACCATTTTTTTGTCAGTGAAGGCTTCTTCTTATGATGGTGCTTTTTCTTCATATTGAAAAGCTAACCTTTTGGAGAGGCTAGCTTTTAGTTATTTAAAATTTATATGCAATTGAGAATCTCCAATTTCTTGGCGCTTCTGCTTGATAGTAATAATATGTACCGTAATTTGCTCCTGAATATAAATATCTGTTGAATACGTTAAAGATATTCAGATTTACGCGGATTTTTGAATTTTCCCAAGAAGCTCCTGTATCAAACTTTAAATAATCATTCATTTGTTTTGTAGCTCCTGTTGAATCCCAAGTCCAAGAAGTTCTGTCAGCTAAATAACTTCCTCCAAAAGAAAGTCCAAAACCTTCAAGTATACCATTTGTAAATGTATAATTTAACCACCCGTTTACAGTATGTTTTGCATAACCGGCAACTTTATCTCCTTTTTGGTGAAGAGTTTTTACTTCATTAGTAATAGGATCATTGTATAAAATAGCTTCTTTGTATTCGTTATCCGTAAAAGCATAATTGAAAATAGCATTAAATCCTTTTACAATTTCTCCCTTTAGATCAAATTCTACTCCCTGCACACCGGTTTTTCCATCTAAAATTGAATATTTATAAGTTGGGTCTGTAGGATCGGCGCTAATAGCATTGTCTTTTCTTATATTATAGATAGACAAAGTTGTATTCCATTTTCCATTAAACCAGTCTCTTTTTAAACCGACTTCATAACTATTTCCTGTTAAAGGTTTTGCCGTAGATCCATCTCTGAATAAACCTGACTGTGGAGTAAATGATTGATCATAAAGTGCATAAGCTGAAGTATTATCATCTATAGAATAGCTTAAGCCAATTCTTGGAGAAATTTTGTCTGCCTTGAAATTATCTCCATAATTGTTTTGTTTAATATTAGTATATCTTGCGGCAACTGTTAAACGTAATTTATCTTCTAAGAATCCTAGCTCATCTTGTAAATATACTCCAGAATAATTCTGTTCTATAGTTCCTCCTGGTGTTGCTCTTTCATTTAAAGGACTTCCATTGATACGGTCTATCCATCCTTCATAACCATAACCATTTGTTACAGGTTGATAGGTTGATGCATTAGTATCAAAAGGTGTCGTATCTAAAAGATGAGAATACCCCCAATCTGCTAAATATTTTTTGCTTCCTAAATCTAAACCAGCCAAAATTCTATGAGAAACTTTTCCTGTTTTTTCATATCCATTTAAATATACCTGCCCGAATCTCATAACGTTCGAGCCTTCCCAATAAGATAAGTTTCTTATCATGGTACCATCTGAATTCACAGCTGTTGGCCAGATGTCGCTTGCATTTGTATAATCGTTTAGATAGGTAACTTGCGCAGTTAACTTCCAATTTTTATTAAATTGATGTTGTAAATTTACATTAACAGTATGATCTTCTATATTGGAAGGCATAATTCCCGGATCTGTATGTGTGAAATTTACAGGTTTAATAGCATAACCTTCTGTTGAGAAAACATAAGCTGAACCTACTTCAGACATTTTAGCCTTTTGATAAATATATTCTGCAACTAAAGTTGTTTTATCTGTAAGTTCCACCTTTATAGACGGATTGATTACATATCTGTCATTGAATTCATAGTCTCTGAAACTATTTTTTTGTGAACCCATTAAGTTCAAACGAACCGATACTTTTTTAGAAAGTCTTGTATCTAAATCAGTTTCTGCTCTATACATATCGAAACTTCCCAATGTAACTCTTGCAGAACCATTGAATGAATTTCCTGTAGGCTTTTTGGTTACAATATTATAGATTCCACTAGGCTCTCCGGCAGACATTAAAAATCCACCAGGCCCTTTTACAAATTCAATATGATCCACATAGCTCATATCTTCCGATAGAGGTCCCCAATTTGAAGTAACATTTACTCCATTTAAAAATGCACCAGCTCTCGAACCTCTCATGTTAATTCTCGAATACATTTCTCCCCAATGCTCCAATCTTTGAGCTCCTGCAACATTTCTCAAAAGTCCGTCTGAAATTGTTGTGACTTGCTGATCTTCTAAAGCCCTGTTCGTAATGATTGATATATTTTGAGGAATTTTAATAAGTTCTTCATTCAAACGTAATGAAGATGAACCTTCTTTCTCTACGTATTTTTTATAATATTTACCATTTACAACAACTTCTTCAATATTAGAAGATTTTACAGTGTCTTTTTCCTGAGCAAAAGTTAGCATGGAACCCAACAAAGAGGCGCAGATCAGTACATTTTTCATGAAAGTCAAATTTTCTGCAAATATATTGTTTTTAATTATTCTAAATTAATAAGAGGATTGATATTTGTCATGTAAATGTTATACATAGAATAACAAAAAACCGCTCCAAGTAGTATTGGAGCGGTTTTGTATGGTTTAAATTAATCTAAAACTTATGCAGGAATTTCTCCTTTGTATAAGAATGAAATAATTTCTTTGTTTAATTTGTCGATCATTTCACTGAATAAGTGGAAAGATTCTTGTTTGTAAATCACCAACGGATCTTTCTGTTCGTAAACGGCACCTTGAGAAGATCTTCTTAAATCGTCCATTTCACGAAGGTGAAGTTTCCAGTTTTCATCGATGATAGAAAGAGTGATATTCTTTTCAAAATCATTAATTAAACTTTCGCACTGCGTTTCGTAAGCTTCTTTAAGATCTGCCACGATAGTCATTGTTTTATGACCGTCTGTGAAAGGAACCTGGATCATTTTGAACATAGAACCTTGATTTTGATAAACATTCTCAATAATAGGGAATGATTTCTCTTTCAATAAGTTCAGCTTCATATTGTAATCTTCCTGAGCAGCTTTAAATAAAATATTCGTTAAATCCTGAACATTTTTATTATTAAAGTCGTTTTGAGAAACAGGAGATTCCATTGTGAAAGTCTTGATGATCTCGTACTCAAAATCTTTATAATTTCCTGTAGCTTTTCCTTTCGCAACGATAGAATTAGCAACATCAAAGATCATGTTTGTAATATCATACTTCAAGTGATCTCCGAACAAAGCGTTCTTTCTTCTCTTGTAGATTACGTCACGTTGCTTGTTCATTACGTCATCATATTCAAGAAGTCTTTTTCTTGTTCCGAAGTTGTTTTCTTCTACTTTTTTCTGAGCTCTTTCGATAGATTTAGAGATCATAGAATGCTGAATAACTTCACCATCTTTATGCCCCATTCTGTCCATCATTTTAGCAATTCTTTCAGAACCGAATAAACGCATCAAGTTGTCTTCCAAAGATACATAGAACTGAGAACTTCCCGGATCTCCCTGACGTCCCGCTCTACCTCTCAACTGTCTGTCAACACGTCTTGAATCGTGTCTTTCTGTTCCGATAATCGCTAAACCTCCCGCTTCTTTTACTGCTTTAGAAAGCTTAATATCGGTACCACGACCTGCCATGTTCGTAGCGATTGTTACAACTCCCGGCTGACCTGCTCCCGCAACAATTTCCGCTTCCTTCTTGTGAAGTTTTGCGTTCAATACCTGGTGCTGGATTTTTCTTAACTGTAAGGCTTTTGAAAGCAACTGAGAAATTTCAACTGAAGTTGTACCAACAAGAACTGGTCTTCCTGCAGCCGTTAATTTTTCAATCTCTTCAATTACAGCGTTATATTTTTCTCTATTGGTTTTGAAAACCAAATCTTGTCTGTCATGTCTTAAAATAGGACGGTTGGTAGGAATTACCACAACGTCTAATTTATAGATTTCCCAAAGCTCACCCGCTTCCGTCTCTGCAGTACCGGTCATCCCCGCAAGCTTGTTATACATACGGAAATAATTCTGTAGGGTAACTGTTGCAAAAGTCTGAGTTGCCGCTTCGATTTTTACATTTTCTTTAGCTTCAATCGCTTGGTGAAGACCGTCAGAATAACGTCTTCCTTCCATGATACGACCTGTTTGCTCGTCAACGATTTTTACTTCACCGTCAATTACTACATATTCATCATCTTTTTCGAATAATGTATATGCTTTCAACAATTGACTCATCGTGTGAACTCTTTCAGATTTTTCAGCAAAATCAGAGAAAAGTCTTTCTTTAGCTTCGAATTCTTCTTCTTTAGTTAAATTTTTAGCTTCAAGTTCTGCGATTTCAGTTCCGATATCAGGAAGTACGAAGAAGTTGTTGTCTTCATTTCCTTGAGACATGTACTCAACACCTTTGTCCGTTAAATCAACCTGATTGTTCTTCTCTTCGATGACGAAATAAAGATCTTTATCTACGATCGGCATATCACGGTTATTATCCTGCATGTATTGCGCTTCAACTTTTTGAAGCAATGCACGGTTTCCGCTTTCCGATAAGAATTTAATTAATTGTCTGTTTTTAGGAAGCCCTCTGTAAGCCTGAAGCAATTTGAATCCTCCTTCTTTTGTGTTTCCTGCAGCGATTAGCTTTTTAGCTTCATTAAAGATGGCAGAAACTGTTTTTTTCTGAACTTCAACAATTCTGTCGATAGAAGGTTTTAGAACATCAAATTCCTGTCTGTCTCCTTGTGGAACCGGACCAGAAATAATCAAAGGTGTTCTTGCGTCATCTACCAATACAGAGTCAACCTCATCGACGATCGCAAAGTTTAGTTCTCTTTGTACCAGCTCTGAAGGTGAAGTTACCATGTTATCTCTCAAATAATCGAAACCGAATTCGTTATTGGTTCCGTAAGTGATATCTGAATTGTATGCTTTTCTTCTTCCGTCTGAGTTAGGCTGATGATTATCAATACAATCGATGCTCATTCCGTGGAATTGGTACAATGGTCCCATCCACGCCGAGTCTCTCTTCGCAAGGTAGTCATTCACCGTTACCACGTGAACTCCTCTTGCAGGAAGTGCATTTAAGAAAATTGGTAATGTTCCTACCAAAGTCTTACCTTCTCCGGTTGCCATCTCGGCAATTTTTCCGCTGTGAAGAATAATACCTCCGATAAACTGAACATCATAATGCACCATATCCCAGTTTACTGGTGTTCCGGCAGCATCCCATGAGTTTTTCCAAACAGCTTGATCCCCCTGAATTTCTACGAAATCTTTTCCTGCAGCCGCCAATTGTCTGTCCCAATCGCTTGCCTTAATACGGATTTCGCCATTCTGAGCCCATCTTCTTGCTGTTTCTTTTACTAAAGCAAATACTTCAGGAAGAATTTGAAGGAGTACTTTTTCTTCGATTTCGTAAGACTCTTTTTTCAGCCCCTCGATTTTTGTGAAAAGAGCTTCTTTTTCGTCTACGTTCTTAGAATTTTTTATCTGCTCCTGGATCTGTTCTATTTGAGCTGTGATTTTGCTGGTAGCAGATTTAATATTTTCTTTAAACTCAGCAGTTTTCTCTCTTAAACCATCATCAGACAATTGCTGAATTCCCGGTTCAACAGCTTTGATTTTTGTTACAACTTTTTTTACTTCTTTTAGGTCCTGCGCTTTTTTGTCTCCCAAAAACCCTTTTAGAACTTTGTTTAAAAAACTCATAAATTTTTTGCTTTATGCTTAAAGGAATATCCTGTAAGCGTTTTTACTAACACTTATCGTGTAAAAATAGATATTTAAAAAAGGGCAAAAAAGCTCTAAGCAAGGCCTAAAGCTTAATGCTTTTAATTAATATTCGTCTTCGTTCCAAAGATAATCTTCGTCCGTAGGATAGTCACTCCAGATTTCGTCGATTGCATCATAGATTTCCCCTTCATCTTCAATCGCCTGAAGATTTTCTACCACTTCCATTGGTGCACCAGTTCTGATTGCATAGTCGATAAGTTCAGACTTTGTCATTGGCCAAGGTGCGTCACTTAAGTAAGAAGCTAATTCTAATGTCCAGTACATAATTTTCTAATTTTTTGCAAAAGTATAAAAATAGCTTATATTATATGCTTTTTTACACCTGATTTTCAATTCTTTTTATTAATTTTTGTTCATCATACGCTACAGGAAGCATTATCACTGTGCTGTAGACATACTCGATGTCATTTTCTCAAAAACCATTCCACAAATTTTTTTATGCCATTTTGGAAGTTGGTGTCAGGTTTATAGCCAATTAATGTCTTAGCTTTGGTAATATCGGCATTGGTTTTCAGGACATCTCCGGGCTGCATTGGCAGATTTTTTCTGATGGCAGATTTTCCCAGTGCATTTTCTATTGTTGAAAGCATTTCATTTAAATTAATCACTTGGCTTTCGCCCAAATTAATGATTTCATAAACATCTGAATTATTTTCTAAATAATGAACAGACTTTGTAATTCCATCAATAATATCATCAACATAGGTATAATCTCTGGCCGTTGTTCCGTCGCCGTAGAAAGGGATTTCTTGGTTTTCTGAGATTAATTTGGTGAATTTATGAATAGCCAGATCAGGTCTTTGTCTCGGACCATAAACAGTGAAGAACCTCAACTGGATCATATCAATTTTATATAAATCATGATACACATGACCTAAAATTTCACCACATTTTTTAGTCGCGGCATACGGCGAAATAGGATTGTCAACATTATCCGTTTCGGCAAAAGGTACTTTCTCGTTGTTGCCATAAACGCTTGAAGATGATGCACAAACGAATTTTTTAATACCAAAATCTTTCGATAATTCCCAAAGATTCATCGTTCCTCGAACATTTACCTCTTCATATTCCAAAGGTCTTTCAATGGAAGGTCGAACGCCGGCAAGCGCTGCCAGGTGAATAATTAAATCAATCTTATGATTTTTAAAAATTTCTTCCAAACCTTTCTTATCACGGATGTCCTGATAATACAAGGTGTAATTCTCTGATTTTGAAATTGAAATCAGCTGTTGGATATCATTTTCTTTGTCAGAAAACGTAAAATCCGAATTTTTCCCGATTGATTCTAAAGTATTCTTAATTTTTATCTGATAACTATAGAAATCATCAAAATTGTCAATGTTTATGACAGAATGTCCTTTTTTTAATAATTGTTCTACCAAGTGAGAACCAATAAATCCGCTTCCTCCTGTTACAAGATAAATCATTCGTGATTTTTTAGTGGTACAAAAATATACATTTACTTTTTGAAAATATAATCTTACATTTGAATTCATATATAAAAGATGAAATAAATGGAGTAAATAAAGCTTTAGTTATAATTTATATCAACTCTTTCATCTTTCAATTTTTTAATCAAGTATCTATTTTATGCAGTTTCAAGGGCAAATTTTAAAAATGACGAGCTTTAATGATGAGCCGATTCAATATTATCTTAATCTTTCGGGTGATCTGATTCATATGAATGAATTGTTCGGAAAAGAATTAACGATAAAGCATACAGGATTTCAATGTGTGAACTGTGGAGAAAATAAGCCTATTTACAGAATGGGGTTTTGCAAAAGCTGTTTTTTTGAAAGTCCGTATGCCAGCGAAACCATTATCCGCCCCGAACTTTCTACGGCGCATCTGGGCATTGCAGAGCGTGATCTTGAAGTGGAAAAAGAAATCCAGATTCAGCCGCATACCGTTTATCTGGCCTATACGGGAGATGTAAAAGTTGGAGTGACTAGAAATACACAAATTCCGACACGATGGATCGATCAGGGGGCAACATTTGCTTTACCAATTGCAAGAACTGAAAACCGTTATGAAGCAGGAATGATAGAAGTGGCTTTAAAAGAACATCTGGCAGATAAAACAAACTGGAGAAAAATGCTTCAGGATGATTTTGAAGATGAAGTAGATCTGCAGGATTTTCAACAAAAAATAAAAGAATATTTTCCTCAGGATTTTCAGCAATTTTACAGCGAAGGTGAAAATCTTTGGAAATTCGACTATCCGTACGAGAAACCTGAAAAAATAGCTTCGTTTACATTGGATAAGAAACCTGAGTTTACCGGAAAGCTGACAGGGATTAAAGGACAATATTTACAATTCGACAACACACAGTTTATTAATATAAGAGGGCATGAAGGGTATGTGGTAGAGCTAAATGTGAAAAATTAATCTTATATTTAAGATAAATTAAACCAAATCACAAAAATGAACAAATGGGTTAAAAAGATTTTAATCGCTTTTGCCGGCTTGCTAGGAGTTCTATTGCTGGCTAACTTTGGATTGAATATTTGGCTTAAAACCCGGCTTCCCAATTACATCAAAAATAATACAGATTACAAAGTCTCTTACAAAACATTGGAGGTTGATTTGATTTCCGGAAATATTTTATCTTCGGGAATCAGTGTTAATAGTAAAAATCCTCAAAATGTAAATGTTATCGGTTTACAGGGAACTATCGACACTTTAAAAATTAGTCGTTTTGGTATCTATGATGCTCTTTTCAATAAGCAGATCAGCTCTTCTGATTTGCTGTTGGCAAAACCTAATTTAAATATCATTTTAGCCAAGCCTGTCGATACAAAAACGGGTAAAAAGAGAAATCCTGTTTCCTTTGAAAATATAAGAATCAATGATGGTTCTGTGACTATTTTCAAGCATACAAAACAAGAGTTTTTATCGATCAGGCAGCTTCATTTATTTGTAGGAAATCTTCAGATGACGGAAGAATCCGTAGAAAATAAACTTCCGGTTGTTTTTGATAAATATGATATTCAGGGAAAAGATTTTTTCTTCCGACCGAATACGATGTATGCTGTCACGATTCATTCGATAAAAACTTCTAACGGGCAGATGACGGTGGATAATTTCAAATTACATCCTCTGCTTACATTCGATCAGTTTAAAAGGTTTTATCCAAAAAAATCAAAACTTTTTCAGTTTGAGATTCCTAAAATGGAATTTAAAGATATTGTGTTGAAAAAAAATAAGGTTTCTTTGGCAAATGCCAATTTTCAGAACCCTTCGCTTACCGTTTACACAACGAATGCTATTCCTGAGAAAAAATCTTCAAAACCATTGAATTTTGAGCTGAATCTGGATGATATTAAACTCAATAATGCCACGGTTCAGATGATGAAGCCGGATGGAAATAAATTATTATTCGCTAAAAATCTGAATGTAGATATCAATCAATTAAAATTCGATAAAGAAACGGCATCGGAAGTTATTCCGGTGGGATATAAGAGTTTTCAGTTTTCAGGTAAGGATATTGTATATTCCAATCATCAAAACTTCAATGTTGGAAGTGTGAGTTTGAATCCTAAAAATGGTGAATTAAGAAATATTTCTGTCACTCCGAATACAAATGATCCGGGGAAAAGAGCAATGAATCTGAAAACAAACCTTATTGCTTTCAATATTAATAAATTTGAATTTATTGATAAAAAATTGAATCTCGATGTTAAAGATGTTTTAATCGATCATCTTAATGGAACGATAAAAGCGGGAGAAAATAAAATCAAAAAAACGCCGAAAGAAAATAAGGTGAATTCTATTTTGGTGAGAAAAGTTTCCTTGAAAAATTCAAATATCACATATGATAAAGGAAATGAACCGCTTGTTTTTAATGAATTAAATGCGACGATTAATGATATTGATATTCAGTCTAAACCCAATAATCATAGGCATAATATTAAGGTGAAGGATTATTTTCTGACGACGAAAAACTTTGCATACAAAACAAAATTCTACAATTTAAGTGTCGGACTTTTAAAATTGAATAAAAATAGCGTTCAGATCAACCAGTTTGCGATGAAGCCTCTTGTTTCGAGAGCTCAGTTTATCAAAATGATTCCTGTTGAACGAGATTTGTATGATTTAAAGGCCAATCAGATTACAGCCAATGGAAATTGGGATCTGTTTTCGCAGAATAAATTCATCAATGCTAATAATGTCACTATTCAATCGGCAGATGCTAATATTTTCAGAAGTAAAATTCCGAATGATGATCCTAAAGAAAAGCCGTTATATTCGAGGATGTTGCGTTCTATAAAAATTCCGATGGTTGTTAATAATCTGAATTTGAAGAACTCAATTTTAGTATACGAAGAAGATACACCAAAAAGTGCAGGGCCGGGAAAACTGACGTTCAGCAACTTTAATATGAATGTTAAAAATTTAAACTCGGCAAAAACAAAAGGCAAACCTACACGCGTTGACATAAAGATCGATTGCTCATTTATGGATCAGGCTCCGTTGTCTGTTAACTGGAATTTTGAAGTGGCCAATACCAACGATGTTTTCAATATTTCAGGAAGAGCTTCAAATCTTCCTGCAGCGGAAATCAATCCTTTTATTCGTCCGTATTTACATGTGACGGCTACAGGAAGGATTCAGGAAATGCTTTTTAATTTTAAAGGAAATCCAAGAGGCCTGAACGGAACTTTTAATCTTAAACATAAAGATCTGAAAGTGGCAATTCTGGATAAAAATAATCAGGAGAAAAAAGGTTTGCTAACGGCGGTTGCCAATCTTGTGGTAAAATCTGATTCGGGAAATCTGCCACAATCGGTTACCATTGAAAATGTGGAGCGAGATCCTACAAAATCATTTTTTAATCTTTTTTGGAAAGGTATTGAGCAAGGTTTGAAAAAAACTTTAATTGGAATAAACGTAGACAAAACCAAGAAAAAAGTTGAAAATACAGTGGCTGCTGTGAAAGATATGAAACAATCTGTAAAAGAGGTGAAAGAACAGATTAAAGCTAAAAAAGATGAGCCAAAACCTCAAAGCGAGGAAAAAGAAAAAAAAGGTTTCCTAAAAGGAATATTTAATAAAAAAGAAAAATCCGAAACGGAATAAGTTTCGGATTGTATATAAAGTTAGATCGCTTTTATTTTAAAAATTATATTCTTCGCTCTCTTCTACCGGAATGTCTCTTAAAAATTTATCAAAATCTTCGCCGGGATAATTACTTTCTGCTCCGTAAGAATCGATGATCATTCCAATATTACCTGCGGTGTCTTTTAGTACATAAAGGACAACATTATCTGCAGGATTACTGTCACCTTCAAAACGGTATGTTTTTAAGATCGTTAAATCTGAGGGTTTGTAATTTTTTTCTGAATTTTCGAGTTGCATTTCACAACTTTCATTCATTCTGAATTCTCTGTGAATGCCTCTTTGTTGTAGTTTTTGCATGACCTGACTGAGTGTTGTCATTCTGTCAATATTTTCTTGGTTTTCCATAATAATATTTTTCTTAATAAGTGCAACAATTAAACCATTGGTATTGTGAATGTGGTAGTTTGATGAATATTATTCTTTGCGTAAATAATTTTTAATGTTAACAAAAATTATAATGACATTAAAAGAAATAGGTATGCTTTTTGCAATAGACAATTTAATAAATCGGACAAAATATGAAAAAAGAAGTTGGAGTTTTACTGGCAGGAGGAGTTGGTCTTTTGGCAGTATTAAGCATAATCGGCATCAAAAAAATATTACACAAAAAAGACAAAAAATATAGTGATACCTATTCAGATTATCACAGACACTTTGATGAAAAATACCACGATGATGAATATCATGGTGTGGAGTTTTACGCACTGAAGTAGTAAAAAAATATATTAATTATGTTTAAATCCAGCACTGTCAAGGTGTTGGATTTTTTTGTGTAAAATTTTAACATTCAAAGGTGTGATTATATAAAATTTCCATTCTAATTTTACACGTGAAATGCAGAACGAAAATATCATAAAAGGGCAGGGAGCACAACGAAATGTTATCAACCGTTTCGATAAATATACTTATGAGCCTGAAGATGAAGATTTCGAAACAATGAAAACTACTTTTACCGAAGTTTTTCCGAAAACTATTGTGAATCAGGTTAAAAGTGAAGATCTTCCGATGGAGTATTCCATGAATCCTTATCAGGGTTGCGAGCACGGATGTGCTTATTGTTTTGCAAGACCTACGCATGAATACTGGGGCTACAGCGCGGGAATTGATTTTGAAAGAAAAATTATGGTGAAAAAGAATGCACCACAATTACTGGAAAAGTTTTTTCAGAAAAGAGGCTATCAACCTGCTCCGATTTTACTTTCTGGAAATACAGACTGTTATCAGCCAGCCGAACGACAATTCGAAATCACCAGACAATTACTGCAGGTTTGTCTTGATTACCGACATCCTGTCAATATTCTGACCAAAAATGCGATGGTTTTAAGAGATCTTGATATTCTGAAACCTATGGCGGAGAAAAATCTGGTTTCTGTTTCGTTAAGTATTCCGACAATTAATGAAGATCTTCGAAGAAAAATGGAACCGAGGACAAGTTCTGCCCAAAATAAATTAAAGGCGATAGAAATTTTATCGGAAAATAATATTCCGGTTCATGTGATGGTTGCGCCTATCATTCCGGGATTAAATAGTGATGAACCTTTAACTATTCTAAAAACGATTTCTGAAGCCGGTGCTCAGAGTTTTGGCTATACATTAGTTCGGTTAAATGATGCTGTGGAGCCTGTTTTTGTAAAATGGATTGAAACTGCCTTTCCGGATCGAGCGCAGAAGGTATTAAACTTAATCCGTTCTATGCGTGGCGGAAAGCTGGGTGAAAAAAGATATTTCGACCGACAAAAAGGGGAGGGTAATATAGCAGAGATGGTTCATAATACATTCAAAATCGGAAGGAAAAAGTTTTTTGAGGGTAAAGAGTTTCCGAAGTTGTCTGTGAAGGATTTTACGGGGAGTAAAGATCAGCAGTTGAGATTGTTTGATTAATGCATATTATTGCTTGTGTTAAGGTTTATTTTTAATTCCAGTTTTTTTATTCTTTCTTTTAAAAATAAAACTTCTTCGGCGAGACTTTTTTCATGAACTGTGTGATTGTTTTTCACATTAATTTCATCAAGATCAATGTCTAGCAGCTTTGCAATTTTTTCCCATTCGTAGGCTGTGATTTTTATTTTCCCGGCTTCTCTTTTCTGATATTGCGTCTGGCTTATTTTCAGATACGTGGCAACATCGGCCTGTGAGATTTTTTTCGATTTCCGAATCGAAATTAATTTAGTGTTTTTCATTCGAGTTATACAGTTTTATACTAATTTAGCAATATTTCTTTAAATGTTGAAATATAGCCTGTAAAAAGCTATAATTTTCGGTTTTTCATGAGAAAATAGTTTGATACATTTGAATGTCGCTGATGACACAAAACAAATTAATAATTATTCTTATGAAAAATCTAAAGAAACTTTTAAGAGAAGATTTAAAGACAGTAAAAGGAGGTTTGGCACAACCGTCAGGAGATTACAAATGCTGCTGGAAAGGAACTAGCAACTGTAGTTCTACCGTACACCACGATCACTCAACAGGAGGAAATCTAAGTTGTGTAGAAGGAGCAGTTTTAACTCCGGCTTAATGGCTTAAACCTTAAAAATCATAGGGCTGTTGTTTTTGAATAACAGTCTTTTTTTTGTTAAACTAATGCCTATTTCATGAGAATATTATTTATTTTATTTTTTGTTTTTAATTATTCATTCGCACAGACGACAAGGTTTATTTATCAATATGAATTTATCCCTGATAGTACGCTTCTCAAGGTCATTAGCAAAGAATATATGTTCTTGGATGTACATCAGAAAGACTCTCAATTTTACAGCTACAGAAATTACAATGTAGATTCTACAGCTGTGGCTTACAAGAAGAAAGGATTGTTTTATATGCCTCCCAATCGGGAATATATTAATTTTAGAATCATAAAAAACCTTCAGAATAATGAGGTGAATATGATCACTAAAGTCAACTCTACAGTATATAGTGTTGCAGACGGAAGAGAAATAAACTGGAAGATTACCAATAAGAAAAGTAATATTTTAGGTCATTCTGTGACAAGTGCTGAAGTCAGTTTTGGCGGTAGAGTTTGGACGGCATGGTTTGCTTCCGATATTCCTATTCAGGATGGACCCTATAAGTTTAAAGGGCTTCCGGGTATTATTCTAAAGGTGGAAGATAATGAAAAAAATCATGTTTTTACAGCTATACAAATTATAAAGTCTAAAAGTAATGAAGATTATCCTTCAACCGAAAATTCAAAGCCCACGAAACAGATTACTCAGCAAGAATACAAAAAAATATATACAGAATATAGAAAAGATCCCCTGAAACATTTACGCGGCAGATATCCTGATCAAACAGATACCAGCGGAAATTTCCGAACGGGAGAGCAGGTTTTCAGAGATGAAGAAAAACTTTTTAAAAACAAGATTAAAAAAGATAATAATGTGTTGGAGATCGACCTCCTGAAAATATAATTTTCACAAAACAAAAAACCACTCCCAAAGGAGCGGTTTTCTTATAATGTATGATTTTAGATCTTACATATCATCTACTGGGCATTTGAAATCATCACTGCAAGCTGCACAGATAACAACTCCGTTGCAAGCGTACATACAAAGTTCTGGTTCCGGAAATTTTACACCTCCTGCTCCGGTAATTGATTTTAATTGGCCTTTACTTAGTTTTTTTAGATTTTTCATAATGATTTAATTATAAATTTGATACTTAAGTAAAGATAATTAAAATTTGATTAACTCAAACAACTGTGGTATATTTTACAGTTAAATTTTTATCAATCCCAATTCTACCAATCTTTCATGCAAAAATTCTCCGGCTGTGGTGTCTTCGTACAATTTAGGATTGTTCTCGTCTACACAGTTTTCAAGTGCATTTAATGACATTGTGCTTACAGGATGCATAAAGAAAGGGATAGAATATCTTGAAGTTCCCCACAATTCTCTTGGTGGGTTTACCACTCTGTGAATCGTAGATTTCAATTTGTTGTTGGTATGTCTTGATAACATATCACCAACATTAATCATCAATTCGTCTGGTTCTGCGATTGCATCAATCCAGTCGCCGAGATCGGAAGAGCG